>NZ_QKOF01000006.1:0-300000 GCF_014889545.1 Methanothermobacter thermautotrophicus
AGAGGCAGGGGACCCCAGGAAGGGACTTAACAGGCCTCAAATTCGCAAAAAGGTCAAATTCACGCCTCAAGCGGACTATAACGTCGGCTGCGCTTTCACCTGCGGCTCCGAAGAGGGTTGCACGGGATTCTCCCACGACTTCGAGGGTCTCCTCCGGGAGTGCCGTCCCCGTCCTCTCAAGGCAGGCATCCCCTGCATCAGCCTCCATGAATTCAAATTCCATGTCAAGGGAGTCAAGGACGTGGAGGGCTGCCTCCATCACCTCCACTCCGATTCCATCACCTGGTATGACTGCTATCTTCATTGATTTCACCCTTTAAAGTCTCCCTTTTTCTTAAGGTAGGGTATCAGGCCTCCGCTTTCGAGTATCTCAACCATGAAGTCAGGGAGTTTCTTGAAGGGGAATTCCTCATCCCCCCTTATTATGACACCCCTCTCGAGGTCCACCTCTATCTCATCACCCTCACTGAGTTTCTCTGTTATTCCAGGGGCCTCAAGGAGGGGTATTCCAACGTTTATGGCGTTCCTGTAGAATATCCTTGCAAAGGACTCTGCGATTACAGCGGCTATCCCGGCACCCTTCAGGGCAAGGGGGGCGTGCTCCCTTGATGAACCGCACCCGAAGTTTTTTCCGGCGACGATGAAGTCACCTGGCTTCACCTTCGACGGAAATTCAGGGTCCAGCCCCTCCATCACATGTTCCTTCAGTTTCTCAGGGTCCCTCATTACAAGGTACCTTCCAGGTATGATTATGTCGGTGTCCACGTCGTCCGGGAACTTCCAGACCTTTCCTTTCATTAACATCACCTCTACTTCAGACTCCCAGGGTGGGTTATGCTGCCCTTCACTGCAGATGCGGCTGCCACGGCTGCTGATGACAGGTAGACCTCTGCCTCGGGGCTTCCCTGCCTGCCCCTGAAGTTCCTGTTTGAGGTTGAGAGGCTCACCTCTCCCGGCCCAACGAGTCCAACGTGTCCTCCAAGGCACGGCCCGCAGCAGGGGTTGCATACAAGGGCTCCTGCATCCACGAATATCTCAATCAGCCCCTCATCGAGGGCTCTGCGGTATACCTCCCTGGATGCGGGTATCACGAGCATCCTCACCCTGTCTGAGACCTTCCTGTTCTTCAGTATGGCGGCGGCGTCCCTGAGGTCACTGAGCCTCCCATTTGTGCATGAACCAAGGAAGACCTGGTCTATCTCTGTCCCCTCAACTTCAGTGACGGGTTTAACATTGTCCACGTTGTGGGGGCAGGCAACCTGGGGTTCAAGGTCAGCAACGTCCACCTCCATGATACTGAGGGATGGTGCGTCAGGGTCGGTTTTGAATACCCTCCAGGGTTTATCTGACCTCCTCCTAACATAGTTCAGGGTTTTTTCGTCGGGTTCCACTATCCCTGTCTTCCCGCCCATCTCTATTGCCATATTTGAGAGGACCATGCGGTCTGATACGCTCATTTCTGCGACGGTCTCACCTGCAAATTCACATGCCATGTAGGTGGCTCCATCGGCACCCACCCTCCCTATTATGTTCAGTATGACATCCTTGGCATACACGTGTTCCCTGAGTTTCCCTGTAACCTCGAATCTCAGGGTTTCAGGGACCCTGAACCACAGTTTTCCTGTTGCAAATACCATGGCCATATCTGTTGAACCTATACCTGTTGCGAAGGCTCCGAGGGCTCCATGGGTGCAGGTGTGGGAGTCCGTACCCACCACGACCTCACCAGGCACAACGTGTCCCTTTTCAGGGAGCACCTGGTGGCAGACGCCTTCCCGGACATCATAGAAGTTACCTATTCCCTGCTCCTCCACGAAGTCCCTCATTATCATGTGGTTCTGGGCGGCTTCAATGGAGTCTGCAGGGACCTGGTGATCGAATATCACAACGATTCTCTCAGGGTCCCAGACCCTGTCCTCACCTATCGCCCTGAAGGATTCAACCGACAGGGGACCCGTCAGGTCGTGGGTCATGGCAACATCTATATCCGCCATAACTATTTCACCGGCCTCTACCTTATCTTTTCCTGAAGCCCTGGCAAGTATCTTCTCAGAAACAGTCATAGACATCTTCTATCCTCCTTTAGCAGAATAATTGAAGGGTTCATAAGGGTTCCAGCAAGTGGTCCATGGGGCACTCTGTGAAAATTAGAGCATCTTCAACCTTCTCATGTCCCCACATGTTCACTGGATAACTGCATTTTACCTTCATACTGAAAAACTCGTCTGGATTTTACATCTATATTTTCACCAGTCCCTATAAATACTTTGATAATAAGATTTAAATATATAGTAATAAGTTATTAGTTTTCAGAACCTCACCAAGTCTTTTATAGACAGGAGGTGATATTATTAACCAAGTGAGGGACCCAAATGAAGGAAGAATTGAAGAGGGAATATGAAAGAATTAAGGACAGGATCTCCCCCGAGGAATTTCATGAACTCATAGAGAAAAGGAAAGAGGAACTGGGTGACATCGGATTCATGGATGACCTTGCAATCGCATCGACAGTCGTTGATGAGATCCTGAAGGAAGAAAACACCATGCTGTCCGAGAAACCCGAGCACAGGATGGACACAATATCCAAGCTTGAGGAGGGAGCCGAAACACCGGTGACAGGGAGGGTCATGAAGATATCGAGCCCCAGAACCTTCACCACCCGGAAGGGAAGGGAGGGGAAACTCGCCAATGTAATACTCGCAGATAACACAGGGGAGCTCAGGGCCGTGTTCTGGACAGAGAACATAAAGCTCCTCAAGAAGTTCAGGGAGGGCGACGTGATACGGATAAAGGATGTTAAAATAAGGGGAGGATTCGGCGGGAGAAAGGAGGCCCACCTCATGCCAAGATCCACCGTGGAGGTCCTTGACCCTGAGGAGTACCCTGACTTCCCTGAGTACCGGGAGGAGATAACCCCCATAGCTGATCTGGTGGAGGATGAGGAGGTCAGCGTCATAGCGAGGATAACCGGAATATCCCGTGTTAGGACCTTTGAAAGGGATGGCAGGGAGGGCAGGTTCATCTCCCTGGACATCATGGATTCAACGGGTTCAACAACCTACACCCTCTGGAACAATGACGTCAGCCTCGTCAAGGAACTGGGACTGAAGGAGGGTGATGCAGTGAAGATACTCTGGGCCCAGACCAGGAGAAGGGACGATAAGGTTACCCTCACCCACACCAGCCTCACAAGGGTGATTCCCGGTGAATACGATGTACCTGAATTCAGGGAGGAGCTTGTGAAGATAGGGGACCTCCATGAGATGAGAAACGTTACTGTAATGGGCCTTGTGACAAAGGTCAATGACCCGGTGGAATTTGAGAGAAACGACGGCACAACAGGTTCCGTGAGGTCCATTGAAATTGCAGATGACACCGGGTCTGCGAGGGTGACCCTCTGGGATGAGGATACACGCATCAAAATAAACAAGGGGGATATCATCAGGATAGCAGGGGCCAATGTCGAGTTCGATGACTTCAACCAGTCCTACAGGATAAACACCAACTTCAACACCCGCATAACAGTTAACCCTGAATCTGACGGCACACTTCTGAAGGTACTGGAGGAGTACAGGGAACAGATGAGGCCAATGAAGATATCTGAGATACTTGAGATGGAGGATGAGGGAGAGGAAGTCGACGTTGTTGGAAGGATCTTCAGCCTCAGCGACCCCAGGGAATTTGAGAGGGACGAGGGGACCGGAATCGTGAGGTCAATGGAACTCGCCGATGAGACAGGCAAAATAAGGGTCAGCCTCTGGGATGAAAAGGCCGAAAAACCCCTGAAAATTGGTGATGCAGTTAGAATAGAGAACGCACGTATAAGGCTTGGACTCTACAGCGTGGAAATCAGCGCCGGTAGAACAACAAGGATAGTTGAACCACTACCAGAGGATATGGAGGACCTACCATCCTTTGAGGAACTTGAGGAGATGCTCTACCAGACAAAGAAGATAGCTGACCTTGAGGAGGACGACAGGAACATAAGGATAATTGCAAGGGTCGTTGACCTCTTTGAACCCAGGGAGTTTCAGAGGGGTGACGGCACCCCCGGACTTGTGAGGACGGTTGAATTCGCCGATGGCACGGGATCAATAAGGGCGAGCCTATGGGACGACGCTGCTGAGAAACCTCTGAGCATAGGGGACCCCGTGAAGATAGAAAATCCCCGCGTGGTTTACCGCGATGATATGGGTGGGGAAAGACTTGAACTCAGCATAGGAAGAAGTTCAAGGATTGAACCGGCCACTGAAAGGGACATAGGGGACCTCCCATCCTTCAATGAACTACAGGAGATGCTATACCCCCAGGTCGCCATCGGGGATCTGGAGGAGAACTCAAGGAACGTCCTCATAGAGGGCGAGCTGACCGAGATGTCAGGGAGACGCGTCCTTTCAATAAAGTGCCCATCCTGCAAGGAAAGGCTTGATCTCAGCGAGGAGAACATATGCAACTTCTGCGGCGCCCTGGTGGACGAACCACGCTACCTCCTCATGATACCTGGCAGGATCATGGACGACACCGGAGAGGTCATGATAACCTTCTTTGGGAGGGAGGCAGAGAATATCCTTGGAATGTCAACAGAGGAAGTTGTGAACATTATCAACCAGTCTGCCGATGAATCTGCACTTGAAGAACGTGTGGAGGATCTTAATGGGGTAACTGTAAGGGTTATCGGCAATGCAGACATGGATGTCTACAGCGAGGAGCTAAGGTTCATACCCAGAAAGGTTGTGAAGGTGGAACTTTAACCTATCCAGATTATCATTAAAGATTTAAGGGAGATTAAAATGGTTGAACTGGAAGATCTACCAAATGTAGGGGCTAAAACAGCACAGAAATTAAGGGACGCAGGTTTCGGCGATATGATGCGTCTTGCAACAGCCACAGCCAAGGAACTCTCTGTTAAGGCGGAGATCGGTGAGGGCGTGGCTGAGAAGGTGATAGAGGCCGCCAGAAGGGCCGAGAAGATAGACTTTGAAACAGCCTTCGATGTCATGGAGAGACGGAAGGATGTGGGGAGGATCACCACTGGAAGCAAGGCCTTCGATGAACTGATAGGTGGCGGGATAGAGACACAGGCAATAACCGAGGTCTTCGGGGAATTCGGGTCAGGTAAGAGTCAGCTGTCCCATGAACTTGCAGTCACTGTTCAGCTTCCTGAGGATAAGGGTGGACTGGATGCGGAGGCTGTTTTCATAGACACAGAGAACACATTCCGTCCAGAGAGGATTGAGCAGATAGCAAACGCCTTTGAACTTGACCTCGAGGAGGTTCTGAATAAGATACACATTGCAAGGGCCTTCAATTCCAGCCATCAGATCCTCATGGCAGAGAAGGTCAATGAACTCATCCAGGAGGGTAAGAACATACGTCTTGTGATTGTGGACTCCCTTACCGCCCACTTCAGGGCCGAGTATGTGGGGAGGGAGGCCCTTGCAACAAGGCAGCAGAAACTCAACCAGCACCTTCACACCCTCCAGAACATAGCAAACACCTACAACGCCGCGGTATTTGTCACAAACCAGGTCCAGGCCAGACCGGACGCATTCTTTGGAAGCCCAACCAAGGCCATAGGTGGCCACGTGCTCGGTCACGCCGCGACCTACCGTATCTGGCTCAAGAAGGGACTTGCAGGTAAGAGGATAGCCAGGCTGGTTGACAGTCCCCACCTGCCCGAGGGCGAGTGCGTCTTCAAGATAACAACCGCGGGTATCGTTGATTAAACCTGACTCCTTTTTTGATTTTTATGGGCTCCACTGAGACAGTGCTGTCGGTCCTGGTCCTTGTCCTCATCGGATACATCCTCAAGGTCCTCCGGGTTCTCGGCGAGGAGGATGCATCCACCCTCAACAGGGTTGTCATCAACGTGGCCATACCATCCCTCATATTCACTTCCATCTACCGTGCAGACCTCTCGGGGATCTCCACCCTGGCACTCATACCCCTCATCTGTATGATTACCGGAATCATTGCAGGGGCAATGGCATATCTCTGGGCCAGCAGAAGGGGTCTGGACCCGGGTAAAAGGTGGGGATTAATGGTAGCTGCAGCCATGATGAACTCAGGGTTCCTGGGTTACCCTGTCACAGCAGGGATATTCGGGTCAGAGGGACTGGTGAGGGCCATATTCTATGATACAGGCACCACGCTCATGTTCACATCCCTCGGTCTTCTTCTCTCCCACCGATCCGGCGGCAGTTCAAGGATCATGAGGAGGGCCTTGTCCTTCCCACCCATCTGGGCATTCCTGCTTGGGGTTACCTTCAACATCTGTGGACTCCCCACAGGGATTGCAGGAAAAATCCTTGGATACCTCTCAGGGGCGGCGGTACCACTCATAATGATATCCCTGGGCCTTACACTCAACTTCAGGTTTTTAAGGGACTCTGTGACCGATGCAGCCTTTGTAAGCGCCCTGAGGCTCTTCGTATCCCCCTTGATTGCGGCTGGGATCGCATATGTCCTTGCATTCAGGGGAATTAACTTCTCTGTCACGGTACTTGAGGCTTCAATGCCCTCTGCAATGCTTGCAGCGGTACTTGCAATTGAGAATGACCTGGATGTGGACCTGGTATCATCCTGCATATTCATGAGCACCATCCTCAGCCTCGTGTCGTTACCCCTCTGGTCAGTTGTGCTCTAAAAAGTCATAGCAAAATACACACAAAATAAACATTTATTTAATATACCCGAAAAAAAACTGAGAAAAGTGTAATAGTATATAAACCTTACTTAAAGTTTTTGATAGAAATATTTATTTAGCACTGTGGTATACCTTACATCAAATGACTATCATTGCTAGATACCCCTATGCAAGGTGATCTAATGGCAGAAGAAAAAAAAGAAGAAACAATGGAAGAACCAAGGATTGGTGTTTACGTCTGCCACTGCGGTGTGAACATCGGCGGTGTGGTTGACATAGAAGCTGTCAGGGACTACGCTGCAAAATTGCCCAACGTTGTAGTTTCAAAGGACTACAAGTACTACTGTTCAGACCCAGGCCAGCTGGAGATACAGAAGGACATCAAGGAGCTCGGACTGAACAGGGTTGTTGTGGCTGCATGTTCCCCAAGGCTCCACGAACCAACCTTCAGGAGATGTGTTGAGGAGGCAGGTCTCAACCAGTTCCTCTTCGAATTCGCAAACCTCAGGGAACAGGACTCCTGGGTCCACATGGACAACCCTGAGGGTGCAACAGAGAAGGCCAAGGACCTTGTGAGGATGGCTGTTGCCAAGGCAAGGCTCCTGGAACCCCTGGAAGCATCAAAGGTCAGTGTGGATGACAAGGCCCTGGTCATCGGTGGTGGGGTTGCAGGTATACAGACAGCCCTTGACCTGGCTGACATGGGATTCAAGACCTACATGGTTGAGAAGAGGCCAAGTATCTCAGGAAGGATGGGTCAGCTCGACAAGACATTCCCAACCCTTGACTGTTCAATGTGTATCCTCGCACCTAAAATGGTGGACGTCGGTAAACACGACAACATAGAACTCATAACCTACGCCGAGGTTAAGGAAGTTGACGGTTACATAGGTAACTTCAAGGTCAAAATCGAGAAGAAACCAAGATACATAGATGAAGATCTGTGTACCGGATGCGGTTCCTGTGTCGAGGTATGTCCGATTGAAATGCCAAACTACTTCGACGAGGGAATCGGAATGACCAAGGCGGTCTACATACCATTCCCACAGGCAGTTCCACTCTGCGCAACCATCGACAAGGACTACTGTATAGAGTGCATGCTCTGTGATGAGATCTGTGAGAGGGGAGCCGTTAAGCATGACCAGGAACCAGAAGAGATCGAAATCGAAGTGGGTACAATAATCGTGGCCACAGGATACGATGCCTACGACCCAACCGAGAAGCTTGAATACGGTTACGGCAGACACACAAACGTAATAACCGGTCTTGAACTTGAGAGGATGATCAACGCCTCAGGTCCAACCGATGGTAAGGTCATCAAACCATCAGACGGTGAAAAACCCAAGAGGGTTGCCTTCATACACTGTGTCGGTTCAAGGGACGAGCAGATCGGAAAACCATACTGTTCCCGTGTCTGCTGCATGTACATCATGAAGAACGCACAGCTCATAAAGGACAAGATGCCTGACACCGAGGTTACACTCTACTACATGGACATAAGGGCATTCGGTAAAGGATTCGAGGAATTCTACAAACGTTCACAGGAGAAATATGGAATCAAGTTCATCAGGGGTCGACCTGCTGAGATCATCGAGAACCCTGACCTGACACTCACAGTGAGATCAGAGGACACACTCCTCGGTAAGGTCACAGAGTACGACTACGACATGGTTGTACTCGGTGTTGGACTCGTACCACCAGAGGGCTCTGAAAAACTCAGACAGACCATCGGTCTATCCAAATCTGCAGATGGATTCCTCATGGAAGCACACCCAAAACTCAGGCCTGTTGACACCCTGACAGACGGTGTGTACCTAGCAGGTGTGGCTCAGGGTCCAAAGGACATTCCTGACGCTGTTGCACAGGCATCAGGTGCAGCTGCACGTGCAGCAATACCAATGGTTAAGGGTGAAGTGGAAATCGAGCCAATCGTTGCCGTGACAGACTCTGATGTCTGCGGTGGATGTGAGGTCTGCATCGAACTGTGTCCATTCGGTGCCATAAGCATAGAGGAAGGCCATGCAAACGTTAACGTGGCCCTCTGTAAGGGATGCGGAACCTGTGTGGCAGCATGCCCATCAGGTGCCATGGACCAGCAGCACTTCAGGACCAAGCAGATCATGGCCCAGATCGAAGCTGCACTCAACGAACAGGCAAAATAGATGGGTTCACCCCATCAACTCATTTTATTTTTCTAAACTGACACGATATCCTGAAAAGGATCTGTTTCTGAATCCCCACCAAAAACCAGTTATTTATATTGTCATTGCAGCGGGGCATGGAATTTAACACCAATTTTTATATTGTCATTGCAACTATTTCCTAATGGAGATGATTTTCATGGTCACAAATCAGGATTACACCGAGAAGATCAGACAGCTTATGAAGGACCATAACAGCTGGATGGAGTCAAGCATCAACCTCATAGCAAGTGAAAACATAACAAGTTCAAGGGTGAAGGAGGCCCTCCTATCGGATCTATCCCACCGATACGCAGAGGGCCTCCCCGGTGAAAGGCTCTATGAGGGCTGCAGGTACATCGATGAGATTGAGGAGTTAACAATTGAACTATCAAAGAGGCTCTTCAGGGCGGAACATGCGAACGTCCAGCCAACATCAGGCGTGGTGGCAAACCTTGCCTGTTTCTTCGCCACAGCCGACGTCGGCGACCCAATAATGGCCATGGAGGTCCCCTATGGCGGCCACATATCCCATGCCAAGGTCAGCGCAGCCGGTGTAAGGGGTTTCCAGATATACACACACCCCTTTGACTTTGAGAACATGAACATAGACGCCGATGCAATGAAGAAGAAGATACTGGAGGTTAAACCAAGGATAATACTCTTCGGCGGAAGCCTCTTCCTCTTCCCTCACCCTGTGGAGGAGGCTCTTGAGGCCGCCGAGGAGGTGGGGGCAAGGATAATGTACGATGGTGCCCATGTCCTGGGCCTCATTGCAGGGGGCTACTTCCAGGACCCACTACGTGAGGGCGCCGACATGCTTGTTGGAAGCACCCACAAGACCTTCCCGGGCCCACAGGGCGGTATAATCCTCTGCAGGGAGGAACTTGCAGCTGACATAGATGAGGCGGTGTTCCCGGGCCTTGTGAGCAACCACCACCTCCACCACGTGGCAGGCCTTGGCATAGCAACGGCAGAGATGCTGGAATTCGGTGCTGAATATGCAGCCCAGACAATTAAGAATGCCAGGAAACTTGCCGAGAACCTTCATGAACTTGGATTCAACGTGCTATGTGAGCACCTTGACTTCACAGAGTCCCACCAGGTGGTGATGGATGTCTCTGACATTGGAAGGGCAGCCGAGATCTCAAAGAGGCTCGAGGCCAACAATATAATACTCAACAAGAACCTGCTCCCATGGGATGATGTGAACAGGTCAGACGACCCATCAGGGATACGCATAGGTACACAGGAGATAACAAGGAGGGGTATGAAGGAGTCAGAGATGTCAGAGGTTGCAGAGTACATCAAGAGGGTTGTAATGGACGGAAAGGATGTCAGGGATGAGGTTGCAGAGTTCATGTCATCATATACCCGTGTCCACTACGCCTTTGAGGAGTCGGAGGCCTACAAGTACATGGAGATCCAGTAGATGAGGATTGCCTGGGCATTCACAGGGGCCGGTCACCTCCTCCTGGAAAGCGTCGAGGCACTGGAGGCCACAGTTAAAGGGGGACACGATGTGACCATACTGCTCTCTGGTGCAGCGGAGGAGGTCCTGAAGATGTACGGCCTCTTTGAAAGGGTTAAAAGACTTTCAGGAGGTTACTACAGGGAACTGATCACCGAAGGGGAGGAGGGCTACAGTTTCCCCATAACAGGGAGGCTCTCCATGGGCAGATATGACCTCCTGGTGGCCTCACCTGTAACATCCAACACCGTGGCCAAGATCGTCCACGGCATAGCAGACACCCTTGTCACCAATGCGGTGGCCCAGGCAGGCAAGGGGGGGGTGCCGGTTTACTGCGTACCTGTTGACCTTGAGGAGGGCGACGTTGAGACAGTGCTCCCATCAAAACTTGAACTTGAGCTCTGCAGGGGATGCGAACCATGCCTTGCGGCTGCAGCATGCCCTGAGGACGCCATAGTCCCCGGTGTTGAGATAAGACTACTCAGCTGCAGGGGCTGCGGTGCATGCAGAAGGGCCTGTCCCCACGGAGCTGTCTCAGGGGGCAGGATCATAACCATACACATGAGGGAAGTTGATATAAGGAATACGGCAAGACTCGCTTCAATGGATGGCATAAAGGTTTTTGAGAGACCGGAGGACATTCCAGGTAACATACCATCCATTCAGTGATACTGCCACCTTTTCCAGAAAAAACATCCCTTCCAATTCACTAAAATCTCATAGTCCCCTGCCAAAAACTTAATTTATTTTAAAGTCATAGAAAGGTATGGGGGTGTTTATTTGGAGGTTAAGAGAATAGACTTTCTTCTGGAGGAACTCAAGGACCCTGACTGGGTGGTGCGTGAGGATGCAGTGGAACTCCTTGCAGAGGTGGCTGACCCGCGTGCCGTTGGTCCACTCATTGAAGCCCTTGATGATGAGGACTACCATGTGAGGGAGGCTGCAGCACTAGCCCTTGCAACCTTTGATGATCCCAGGGCGGTTGAACCCATCAGGAGGCACCTCTCGGATGATAAAGCTGGAGTCAGGTATGCATGTGCCCTGGCACTCGGGATACTTGGTGATGAGGACTCAATCCCTGACCTTGAGGTGCTCCTTGATGATGAGAGCCCGATGGTAAGGCGGGTGGCTGAGGTAGCCATTTCTGAGATAATGAAACGTGCCGGCTAGTTCTAAATCTGCTCTTGATTTGCCGCTGTCTTGAGGGGGGTTGGACCGGTCCTTTCAGGATTAAAGGGCCCTGAATTCCAGTACATCCCCCACCTCGGTTTTTGATTCCCTGATACTCCCCTCTCTGAGTTCTATAACATACTTTGCAGGTTCTGCAGGATTGTATAGCTGCCACGGCCTGAGGGTTGCAGTGTCAACCACCCTCATATCCCCATCAAGGAACAGGATGTCAAGGGGGACAAGCATGAAGAACATGTGTATCCCTGATCCGTACCGACCCCTACCCTCAGGTATCTCCAGTACCAGTCCTGTTTCAACGTCCCTGCGGAGCATCAATCCCCTGAAACGTGACATGAATGTTCTGGCAAATCTGACGGCGCCCAGAGTGGTGCCCCGCGTCTTATTAATGACCTCTGTTTTCATCATAATTTCTCCCCCTCATAAATTTCTCCATGAACAGGATGTCTATATTTATTTATATCATCATCTCAAAACCATAAACCATTATTGTGGATATTCATCAGGAGGTTATCATTGTGAGAAATATTATCGTTGAACCCCTTAACCAGACACCAATCGAGGACCAGAAGGTGGAGATAGTTGAAAGGAAGGGCATAGGGCACCCTGACAGTATAAGTGATGGGATTGCTGAGTCAGTGAGCCGGGCCCTATGCAACGCCTACCTTGACAGGTTCGGCGCAATAATGCACCACAACACAGACGAGGTCCAGATAACAGCCGGCGAGTCAGCTCCCCAGTTTGGAGGCGGAGAGGTCATAAAACCCATGGAGATACTCCTCACAGGAAGGGGTATAGCAGAGGTTGATGGTGAGAAGATAGGCCTCGACAGGATAGCCATATCAGCTGCCAAGGAGTACCTCAAGGAGAACATACTGAACCTTGACGTTGAAACATGCACCGTGGTTGAGTGCAAGATCGGCCACGGGTCAGGGGACCTCCGGGATGTATTTGCAAGGAAGGGTAGAGCACCCCTATCAAACGACACCTCCTTTGGGGTCGGATTCGCCCCATTCTCAGAGACAGAGAGGATAGTCATGGAGGCAGAGAACCTCCTTAACTCCCCTGAATTCAAGAAGAAGCACCCTGCAGTTGGTGAGGACATAAAGGTCATGGGTCTGAGGGAGAATGACAACATAACACTCACAGTCGCCTGTGCAATGGTTGACAGGTACGTCTCAGACCTTGAGGAGTACCTGGAGGTCAAGAATATTGTGAAGGATGAGGTCTTCAAAATAGCCTCAAAACTCACAGACAGGAACCTTGAGGTCTTTGTGAACACTGCAGACCGCTGTGAGGATGATGAACCCTCAGTCTACATCACCGTAACCGGAACATCAGCAGAGATGGGTGACGATGGATCAGTTGGAAGGGGTAACAGGGCCAATGGACTCATAACACCCAACAGGCCCATGTCGATGGAGGCGACCTCAGGTAAGAACCCCATAAACCATGTGGGTAAGATCTACAACCTCCTATCAAACCAGATGGCAGGGGATATAGTTGAAAGTGTTGAGGGTGTTAAACAGGTCCACATAATGATACTGAGCCAGATAGGAAAACCCATTGACCACCCCAAGGCTGCAACGGCCCAGCTGATTCTTGAGGACGGGTACAGAATGGAAGAAGTCACAGGGAAGGTTTCAGGCGTCATGGACGCCTGGCTGGAGGACATACCCAGCATAACCGAGATGCTAGTGAAGGGACAGCTCAGGACCTTCTAATATCCAGCTGAGGGAGAAGCACATGCCAATCCAGGAAGCCGAAAAATCCTACAGACCCCAAAGGATCGAGGAAAAGGTACAGAGTTTCTGGGAAGAAAGGGACATCTATGAACGGGTGAAGGAACTGAGGGAGGACAGGCCACGCTATTCATTCCTTGACGGTCCACCCTACTGCAGTGGAAGGATTCACCTTGGAACAGCATGGAACAAGATAATGAAGGATACATACCTCCGTTTCAAGTCGATGAAGGGGTTCAATGTCAGGAGGCAACCTGGATGGGACACCCATGGCCTCCCCATCGAACACAAGGTCGAGGGACTCCTGGGTGTCAGGAGCAAGAAGGACATTGAGGATAAGATCGGAATCGAGGAATTCGTCAATAAATGCAGGGAATTTGCCGTGGAGAATAAGGCCGTCATGACAGGCCAGTTCCAGCGCCTCGGGGTATGGATGGACTGGGATGACCCCTATGTCACCTTTGACCCTGCCTACATGGAATCCTGCTGGTGGACCCTCAAAAGGGCCCATGAGAAGGACCTCCTTGTGAGGGATCTGAGGGTTATAACCTGGTGCCCCCGATGTGAAACAGCCCTGGCCCTGGCAGAGATAGACTACCATGATAAGGAGGACCCATCGATCTACGTGAAGTTCCCTGTCTCAGGGGACACCCACATACTGGTATGGACAACCACCCCCTGGACCCTCCCTGCGAACATGGCGGTGGCGGTTCACCCTGATTTTGAATACGCCCATGCACGCCTTGATGGAGAAACCTACATAATGGCAGAGGCACTGGTTGAGAAGGTGCTTGGTGAAGAGGCTGAGATCATAAAGAAGGTCAGGGGGGCTGAACTTGAAGGTTTAACCTACAGGCACCCCCTGGATGATGAGGTGCCAATACACAGGGAGATCGAACACAGGGTGATCCTGGGGGACCACGTGACCCTGACAGAGGGTACAGGGTGCGTCCACACAGCACCGGGCCATGGTCCAGAGGACTTCGAGATAGGTAAAGTTTATGGACTCAGGATAGTATGTCCAGTGGACGAGGCCGGTGTCTTCACAGATGAGGCAGGGAAATATGAGGGCAAATTTGTCAAGGATGCCGACGCAGACATAATAGAGGACCTCAGATCGAAGGGTCTTCTCCTGAGGGCCGGGACCATAAGCCACAGGTACGGGTTCTGCTGGAGGTGCAAAACACCCATAATATACCTTGCAACAGAGCAGTGGTTCCTCAAGATAACCGAGATAAAGGATAAGATGCTGAGGGAACTTGACAGGGTCCAGTGGGTCCCATCATGGGCAGGGGAGAGCAGGTTCAGGAACTGGATAGAGAATGCACGCGACTGGACCATCTCAAGGCAGAGGTACTGGGGAATACCCATACCAATATGGATATGTGAGGAATGTGACAGCATACACGTGGTTGGATCCATAGATGAACTCAGGGAGCTGGCAGTTGAGGGAGAACTCGAGGGGGACTTCATCCACAGGCCCCACGTGGACAGGATAGTCCTTGAATGCGGTGAATGCGGCGGGAGGATGAAGAGGACACCCGACGTCCTGGATGTCTGGATAGACTCAGGGGTGGCTGGGTGGGCAGCCCTCCACTACCCCTCTGATAAGGAACTCTTCCGGGAATGGTTCCCCTACGACTTCATAACCGAGGGCCATGACCAGACCCGCGGATGGTTCTACTCACAGCTGGGATGCGGTGTCATCGCCCTGGACGAGGTCCCCTACAGGAGGGTCCTCATGCACGGATTCACCCTGGATGAAGAGGGCCGTAAGATGAGCAAATCCCTGGGAAACGTTGTTGAACCCGAGGATGTCATAGAGAAGTATGGAGCCGACGTCCTGAGGTTCTATCTCCTCTGGGCAAACAAGCCATGGGAGGACCTCAAATTTGTATGGGATGAGCTCAGGAACGTCAACAAGATGTTCAACATCCTGTGGAACGTATATGTATTCGCAACGACCTACATGTCCCTTGACAGGTTCCAGCCAGGGGACCACAGGGTTGAGGATCTTAGCTTCAGGGATGAGGACCGCTGGATCCTCTCAAGGATCAACTCCGTGACACTTAAGGTCACAGAGGCCATTGAAAACCTCCACTTCCACAGGGCCACCCGTGAAATCCATGACTTCATAGTCGAGGACCTCAGCCGCTGGTACATAAGGCTGATAAGGAGTCGAACCTGGATAGAAAGGGATGACCCCGATAAACTCGCAGCCTACCACACCCTCTACACTGTCCTCAAGACACTCATAATCACCCTGTCACCGGTGGCACCCCACGTATGCGAGGACATCTACCAGAACCTTGTCAGGGGAGCCGAACCGGATTCACCAGAGAGCATACACATGCTTGACTGGACCATGGATGAGGGGGCAGTTGACATCCAGCTTGAGGCCGATATGGATACCGTCAGGGAGATAATAGAGGCCTGCGCAAGGGCCAGGGACACCGCAAGGTACAAGCTCAGATGGCCTGTCAGGGAGATTGTGGTCGTGTCTGAGGATGAAGAGGCTCTGAGGGCTGCAGAGGCCCTTAAGGGTGTTATAGCGGAGCAAGCCAATGCAAAGTCCATCAAAACAGCAACTGAGTTCCCTGACATGAAGATAATCGCCAGACCAAACCCTGCAACCCTGGGTCCCAGGCTGAGGCAGGACATGCCCCTGGTGATGAGGGAACTTGAAGCTGCAGACGGATCAGCAGTGAAGGCTGCACTGGAATCTGATGGCGAGTTCACGGTTGAAGCTAATGGTAAGAAATTCAAACTCACATCTGAGGATATAATATTTGAAACAGAGCTTCCAGAGAACATAGTGAGCGCCCAGTTCGATGGGGGAAGTGTGTTCATCGACACAGAACTCACACCTGAGATCCTGAGCGAGGCAATGGCCCGTGAACTTGTAAGGAGAATCCAGGATATGAGGAAGGACCTTGACCTGGACGTTGAGGCCACCATAGAGGTCTCAGTTAAATGCAGCGAAGAATTCAGGGAACTCACGGAACCCCAGAGGGAGTTCATAGAGAACGAGGTAAGGGCAGCCACACTCTCCTTTGACTACTCTGAACTCGAATACACCAAGGAATGGAAGATATCAGATGAAAACCTTATAATATCAATAAAACCTGCAAGTAAGGTGTGAAAATGGTTTTAACCGATTCTGAAATGGAATTTATAAGGAAGGAGCTTGGAAGGGACCCTAACCCCCTCGAGTACGGGATGCTGGATGTTATGTTCTCGGAGCACTGTTCCTACAAGAGCAGCCGGCCGGTCCTGGGCCTCTTCCCTACAGAGGGCGAAGGTGTCATAATCGGCCCCGGTGATGATGCAGGTGTTGTGGAAATAACGGATGAACTGGCACTGGCCATTGGAATTGAAAGTCACAACCACCCCTCTGCCATAGAACCCTATGGTGGCGCAGGTACAGGCATAGGCGGAATACTCAGGGACATAATATCAATGGGGGCAATGCCTGTTGCTCTCCTTGACTCACTCCGTTTCGGATACCTTGAGGACCAGAAGTCAAGGTACCTCTTTGAGCACGTTGTCAGGGGGATATCAGACTACGGAAACCGTGTGGGTGTACCAACAGTCGCAGGTGAGGTTGAATTCGATGAAAACTTCCAGCTGAACCCCCTCGTCAATGTGATGTGCGCTGGACTTGTACCTAGGGATGAGATAAAGCGTGGAATCGCCCCCAATCCCGGAGATGTCTTCCTCCTGATGGGTGGAAGGACAGGAAGGGACGGGATACATGGGGTCACCTTCGCATCTGAGGAGCTCACAAGTTCCTCTGAACTCGAGGACCGCCCCGCCGTCCAGGTTGGGGACCCCTTCACAAAGAAGATGGTCATGGAGGCAAGCTTCGAGATAATGGATGAGATAGAGGTCTCAGGGGTGAAGGACCTTGGAGGGGGAGGCCTTACCTGCTGCATCTCCGAACTGGTTGCCAAGTGTGACAACGGCGCAAGGGTTAAACTCGAAGCCATACCCCTGCGGGAGGAGGGGATGACCCCCTATGAGATCATGCTCTCAGAGTCACAGGAGCGCATGATCTTCGTGATGGGACCGGATGATGTTGAGGCTGCAATGGACATCTGCAGGAAATATGAGTTACCCGCAGCTGTTATAGGGGAGGTTACAGACACCGGGAGGATGATAGTCGAGAGTGGGGGCGAAGTTATAGCTGATCTACCAGCAAAGCTCCTGGCTGACCCTCCAGTTGTTGAGCGGGAGGCAAGGAAGCCCCGGCTACCCGAGGGGCAGGTGGAGGTTAAACACCCCCCACTTAAGGATGCGGTCATGAAGCTCCTATCATCACCTAACATTGCAAGCAAGCGCTGGGTTTACAGGCAGTACGACCACGAGGTTCAGATAAGGACCGTTGTAAAACCAGGGGACGATGCAGCAGTCCTGAGGGTTGATGACAAAACAGGGGTTGCACTCACCGTCGACTGCAACAGCATCCACACGAAGCTCGACCCCTATGGTGGAGGCGCGGCCTCGGTTGGGGAGGCCATAAGGAACGTTGTATCCATGGGCGCCTGGCCTGTCTGCATAGTTGATTGCCTCAACTTCGGCAACCCAGAGAAGCCCGAGGTCTTCTGGCAGTTCAGGGAGTGCGTGAGGGGCATGGCTGATATGGCAGAAACCTTCAGCACCCCCGTTATAAGTGGTAACGTGAGCTTCTACAATGAGACAGAGGGCGTCACCGTGAACCCATCCCCTGTGGTGGGCGTGGCTGGTAAGCTCTCCCTTGACAGCATAAAGACCATGGACTTCAAGGATGAGGGGGATGAGATAGTGGTCATCGGGGAAACAGGGCCGGAACTGGGTGCATCAGAGTACCTGAGGACAGTTCACGGCATCGTGGATGGAAAACCACCTGCAACAGATCTTAAGGCAGAGTTTGAAGCTGCAAGGGCAGTTAAGAAGATAATCCATGAGCACGGTGATAAGGTCACCGCGGTCCATGACTGTTCAGCTGGAGGAATAGGGGTGGCGCTGGCTGAGATGGCCATAAAGTGCGGCATCGGGGCCAGGATAGACCCCATGAAGATCCCGGGCAGCTTCAGGAATGTCCATGAGGCCCTCTTCTCAGAGTCCAACGGAAGATACATACTCACCCTCAGGGGATCAGCCGGGGACGTCCTGGCTGACCTGGATGTCCCATGGGCTGTTATCGGAACCACCGGCGGCAGCACCCTTGAATTCGGCGATGTGGCCCTGGACATCTCCGAACTTGATGATGCCTACCATGGCGTGATTGAGGCATACATGTCCACATAGGTGTTCCTTTGAGGTACCGGAGGGAATTCTTCAGGCAGCTGATACATGCAACCGGGATAGTCTTCGTGGTCCTCGCAGGATACCTGGACACCCCCTCCATGATAATCATCTCCCTTGGGGCAGCCATATGCGGGGAGATCATATTCCAGCTCGACAGGAGATTCTACATCCCATTCTTTTCCGGAATCCTGAGGGGCTGCAGAAGGGACGATACTGAGAGGGGCTTCATTTACTATTTCATTGGCATGGCCCTCACCTATTCCCTCTTTGGATCCAACCTGGCTGTGGCAAATGCATCCATCATCATACTAACACTCGGAGATTCACTGTCAACAATAATCGGCAGGGAGTACGGGAAACACCCCCTACCCCTTAAACCAGATAAGAGCATTGAGGGTTCAGCAGCATTCCTTGCAGCTGGATTCATTGGATCACTTTTCTTTCTTGAACCGGTCTATGCCTTCACAGGCGCCCTCACAGGCATGCTGGTGGAGGCCTACACGCCGGTGGAGGACAATATAGTCATCCCCCTGGCGACCGGGGTTGCTCTGATGCTTTACATGGGTTTACACCCCCTTTAGGGAGTCCTGGAAAACTAGATTTTTATAGCCTCTGATCATATTTCCTGTTCAGAGTCTTATAACACCTTCCCTTCTGAAGGAGACAACAGCTGCCAGGAAGATGAGCACCGAGAAGACTGCAGATGGAACCATATCATGGATAATCCCGGGGTTCAGATGGGGCCCTGATGAGATTTTAACAATTATGAGACTGGGTATGAACCTTATTAAGGGGGTAAGGGCACCCATATCCATAAATAGTGGCACAAAGAGGATAAAGGTTGCAAAGAACAGGGCGACGGTAATTGCTGAGTTGGCCTCCTTTGTGCTGTCTGCAAGGATTGATATAAATAGTCCCACACCGATGAATGCAAGGCCTGTGATGAGGAGGAGAAGGGCCAGTAATGGCATGTTATACACTGGGACCCCCAGGAGAACCAGGAGCCCAAGCCAGAGGAGGCTCTGGATAAATGAGAATGCCAGTGACGGGAGGATCTTACCGAGGATTATCATGGTCTCGGATAGGGGTACCATGAGCAGCACCTCGAAGGTCTTCCGCTCCTTCTCCCCCACGACACTGTCAGTTACCATGTTGCTCCCCAGGAAGAAGGGCAGGAAGACAACGAAGGGGAGGATGAAGCCGTACATTATCTCCACGAAGTAGGAGCTCTCAAGGGCAAGGGGCCTGTAGGCCTCCCTGTTCACGGGGACAACACTGAGCTTCACGGGCTCCTCAAGGGCCTGGATTGTCCTGGATGGGAGTCCAGACTCCCTGAACCTTTTCTGACTGATATACCATGAAGCTGCGCCCTGAAGCCTTTCACTCATGATGGTGTAGAACACACTGGAGGTGTCGGCCTCTATCCTCACCTCCCCTCCACTCAGGTAGACGATGGCCGCAACCCCTGATCCAAGGTTCTCCCTGGCGCTCTCAATGTCACTGAATTCCCTTACACTGAGACCCTCCCTTTCAAGGCCCTCAGTGAGGAGCCTGTTACCATCAACCACCCCCACCTTCAAAAACCCTGAACCACCCCACCTCTCCATCAGCTGGGGATCGGCAGCAACCGAGCTCACAATGGCGAGTCCATAGGCCCCCAGTACTATTATAACCTGAACAAGGACTAGAAGCATGTAGATCCTGTTGGAGAATATATCACGGGCCTCCTTAAGTGTCAGGGCCTTCAGTTTCATGGTTTCACCATTAACCTCAGTATACCTGGTCTGGGACCGAATACCACATCATCCCTCCCAAAGAGCCTGACTGCAAGGCCGTAGAATATTATGCTGAGTACCATGATTGAGATGGCTGGAGGAATGATGTCGGCAGCCCCCAGTGCCTGACCTGATATCATCTTTATTGTGAGTGTCATGGGTGAAACTGAACCTGATGAACCTGCCATGTATGCCAGGGCAGGGGCAATGAGGTAGGCAGCTGATATGATGTAGGCTAAGGTTATCCCTATACCGGCCTCACGGTAGTTCCCTGCATAGACGGATATGAGGGCGGTGAGCCCTACAACGGGAGCCGAGGAGGCAACGACTGTGACATAGGCGCCCAGGGGGTTGACAATATGGAACCCTGAGGCCAGGATGATGACCATCCATATACCGATCTGGAGGGCAAGTACAGTGATCACCGAGAGGCACTTACCGAGGATGATCTCTGAACGCCTCACTGGCATGGCAAGAAGAGCCTCCCCGGTCTTCCTCTCCTTCTCACCCACAATACTGTCCACAACAAGGTTACCGAACAGGAAAACCGGGAGGAAGAGGAGGATTGAAACCATCACCCTTGTCACAAGCTGAACCGGGAGCGGCTCCCCATGGGTCTCCTCCCTGACCTCGGGGGCAGGAGCAGGGGACTTCACAAACTCCTCTGATATCAGGCTGGAGGCCCGTTCAACAGCGGCTTCAACTTCATCCCGCACCACGCTCCTCCTGGGATCCGAGTAGTCAAGGTAGAGGGTTGCATTGAGGGGTATGCCTGTGAAGCTGTTAACGACGAGCACGGATCCGGCATCCCATCCCTCATGAATATCAAGGACGTCAGGGTTAAGCTGTCCCTTGATCAGGCCGGAGGGATCAATGACACCGAGCTCTGCAAATCCACTTAGGGATGGTGTGAGGCTTTCGCCCTTCTCAACTATATTGGTGAATCCACTGAACATGAACAGTGTTAAAATCAGGACAGCTATCTGGAACAGGAATATGAAGAGGAACTTCCGGCTTCTAAGGGTGCTCCTCAGTTCCCATTTCGCCACCTTAAGTAGACTCATCCTGACTCCCTCAGGCTCTCTATAAAAACATCGTTGAGTGTGGCCTCCCTGGTGTTAACCCCTGAAACGTTGTCCCCGAGTTCCATTATAACACCTGATATGGCCCTACGGTTTTCAAGGGATACCGTGACTGTTCTGCCATCAATTTCAACGGATCTTACACCAGGGATCATCATAAGATCATCCTCAATTACAGGGGAGATGTCCCTGACCTTCACCTCAAGGACAAGGTCCCCCCGGACCTTTGATTTGAGTTCATCAGGTGTCCCAATGTCCAGTATCCTGCCCTGGTTTATTATTGCAACCCTGTCACAGAGGTACTCAGCCTCCTCCATGTAGTGGGTGCAGAGTATCATGGTCTTTGATCCCTTAAGGTCCCGTATGAACTCCCTTATTGAGAATGCAGTTGCCGGATCAAGACCCATGGTTGGTTCATCGAATATTATGAGGGGAGGGTCATGTATGAGGGCCCTGGCTATACTTATCCTCTGCCGGAGGCCCTTGGAGAAGGTGTTGATGGGGTCCATGGCCCTCTCGCTCATACCAACCAGTTCAAGCAGCTCAGCTATCCTGTCATCAAGCACATCCCTGGAGACACCGTATAGCTCACCGAAGTACCTGAGGAGGTCCCATGCCCTGAAGCGCTCATAGAGGTTGGGCTCCTCTGGCAGGTAACCTATCATGGACTTAACACTGAGGGGGTCCTCTGTAACGTCATGGTCGCCCACCCTGACGGTCCCGGAGTCAGGATGGAGTATACCAGCTATTATACGTATTGCGGTGGTCTTACCGGCCCCGTTGTGGCCGATGATACCCATGAGTTCACCCTCACCCACACTGAAGCTAAGGTTATCAAGGGCCCTTATCCTCCCGAAACTTTTACTCACAGATTCAACCTCTATCATGGAGCCTCCCCGCAAGTCCATCGCACCGATATCATGTTCTCTACCAAGCACATCAATTCATTGAATTAATATATCAGGGTCCGTTATATATAGGTATGAGAGAGTAGTTAAGCGGTGATTATCACATGTTCCTATCAGAACTCTTACCGGTAAGGGATGCATTCAGGATTCTTGATGAGAACCAGAGGTTCACGGGACCCGAAAGAGTGGATCTTCTCGATGCCTACCACAGGGTCCTTGCAGAGGACCTGGTGTCAAGGTTTGACTCGCCACCCTTTGACAGGTCCGCCATGGACGGCTATGCTGTGAGGGCTGAGGACACCTTCGGTTCATCTCCAGGTACCCCATCCACCTTAAGGGTCAGGGACTCAATAGGCGCCGGCGAGGTTTCAAAGGTCCAGGTTGGTCCCGGTGAGGCTGTAAGGATCGCTACAGGAGCCCCGATCCCTTTGGGTGCTGATGCTGTTGTAATGGAGGAGTACACCATTCAGGATGGATCAGAGATCATGGTTGTGAGGCCTGTGGCTCCTTCTGAGAATGTGGCACCGGCAGGCGAGGATGTGAGGTGTGGGACTGCAGTACTGAGTGAGGGAACCCTTCTAAGGCCACAGGAAATCGCAATGGCAGCATCAGCAGGTCACAGTAAGGTTAAGGTTTTCAGAAGGCCGTCAGTCAGGGTTATAGTCACAGGGAATGAGCTGGTGGATCCATCCGATGACCTTGAGCCCGGTAAGATACCCAATTCCAACCTTTACACATTAAATGCACTGGTTGAAAGTGCAGGGGGGTCTGCAGACCCTGTGCACCTTCCGGATGATATCGACATCGTCGGGAAGGAGATAGAATCCGCTGCTGCTGAATATGATGTTATAGTAACAACAGGGGGAACAGCCATAAGCCGCGGGGATGTGGTTGTGGATGCTGTAGATGGCCTGGGTGAGGTTTTATTCCATGGGGTGGCCCTGAGACCAGGTAAACCGGTTGCATTTGGTGTGGTCTCTGAAACACCGGTATTCATGCTCTCAGGTTACCCTGTTGCAGCCATGGTACAGTTCGATGTATTTGCAAGGTACTACCTTCTGAGGATGCAGCACCTTGATTACAGGCATAGGACAGTTAAAAGGAGGTGCACGGCCAAGGTTGCCTCTGGGCCTGGAAGGACAGAATACCTGAGGGCGAGGGCGGATGATGAGAAGGTTGAACCTGTGCAGAGCAGAGGATCAGGTATAATAAGATCAATGGTGGATTCAAACGCATACATAGTCATAGATGAGAACCTTGAGGGTATATCAGCTGGAGAGGAGTGTGAAGTGCTCCTGTTTGATTCAATGGTAATATGATGATCCTATGATCTTGAGGAAATGCACACCAAGGCTGTGATGGATTTATATGGGTGCTGCAACAACCATTAAAGTAAGAGGGTGTTATCGGATATGAACGCTTTATGGTTTTATCTAATCGCATTTATTCTAATCTGGACAATGGCCATCCTATTCAGGGACAGGCTTAAGATTGAGGTACATGGGCCCCTGCTTATGAGGAGGACCAGGAGGCTCAGGGGATTCATAGATGACATTGCAGCAGGACATCCACGACTATGGCGATGGATCCTGAATGCAGGGATACCCGTGGCCTTCTTCTTCATGTTCTACATGCTCTACATGCTTATAATGTCTCTCCAGAACATCTTTGTGACTCCACAGGCGTCACTAATAGTGCCGGGTGTTGACATACCCGGGTCACCGGTCTACGTGCCCCTAGGTTATGGTATAATTGGACTTGCAACGGTCATCGTGGTCCATGAGTTTGCCCATGGTATACTTGCAAGGGTGGAGGGTGTCCGCATAAAATCCATAGGCCTACTTCTCCTCGCAATACTTCCAGGCGCATTCGTTGAACCTGACGAGGACGACATCAAAAAGATCAGGCCCATCTCTAAGCTGAGGATATATGCTGCCGGATCTGTGGCAAATCTTATACTTGCAGGTATATGCTTTACCCTCTTCTTCGGGATTTCAACATATGCCATGCCAGCGGCATTCCAGCCAGACGGTGTCCAGATAGACAGTGTTGTACCTGGAAGCCCGGCGAGCAAGGTCCTGACCCAAGGGCTTGTGATTGAGAGCATCAATGGCATGCCAACAAATAACCTGACAACCTACAGCGCGGCACTCAAAACGATAAGAGTTGGAGAGGTTATCAACATAACCACGGATCAGGGGACATTTCACCTGAAGACCGGGAGGAATCCCAACAACTCAAGCAGGGCCTACATGGGTATCAGGACCAGCAACCACCTCAGGGTGAGGGACTCTGTTGCTTCAGTATTCGGGGACAGTGTCCCCTTTGCCCTTACATATCTTGAGGAGCTCTTCTTCTGGATATTCTTCCTCAACTTTGCGGTTGGTACGGTGAACCTCCTTCCTGCGAAGCCCCTGGACGGGGGCCTCATGTTCGAGGAGCTCCTGAGGTACAGGTTACCTGAAAGGGTCGTGAAGCCTGCTGTTAGCTACGTATCCATATTTGTTATACTCATCATAGCGGTGAGTATAATCTGGGGAACCGGGCGGGGACTTCTTATGATGTTCTGATTGCCTCTCCTTCCCATCAGGACCTTTATTTTTTTGATGTTCTGATTTTATTGGCCATCTATCAGGACCTGCCCTTCCTGCAGCTGAAGCAGACAGGGTCCGCACGGTCTGTAAGGTATATCCTGCCACAGAGGGGGCACATCACGGTCCTCATACCGGAACCCCTCCTCTTCACCACAGGGTCACTGCACTGGCAGCGGATCCCAACCATCTTTTTTCTCATAATCAGTAATATGTGCAGTCCCCGGTTATATCCTGTTTACAGTCCCATGTGGATATAAAAAAGAAATAAATTTATAAGGTTCAGTTCACGGGGATCTCAAGGCCCTTAACGTCCTCTGCAAGTTCAACAGTTATTCTTAGCAGACCATCTGAGAAACCTGCAGAAGCAGTTTCTGGCTTCACACGGTGTGCAAGTGACCAGCAACCACTGTACTTAAACCTTTCACCTTCAGCATTTAGACAGAAACCCTGCTCTGTCATTTCAAGGTGAATATCACCCTTCTTCACACCCGGAACTTCAACCATGATCTCATACATCTTACCGGTGTGGGTGATGTATGCTGAGGGTATGTATGTGAGTTTCATCTGATCCCTCATTCCTCGGGTTCCAGTTTACCCTCCTTGATGAGTTCCCTTTTAACCTTTGCCCATATGCCCTCTTTCTTGTAGAGTTCCCTCAGTTTATTCTTGTCCGGGAATGTTATGGCATTTCCCTGACAGAGGGTTGCGCATGTTGTGCATCCCACAACGCATTTGTAGGGCTGTGCAACCACAGGACCCTCCTTTGTCCACTTGTATACCTTTTGTCCACAGTTCATGCACATACCGCATTTAACGCATTTTTCAGGATCAATGGTTGGGTACCATTCTATCTTCTCACGTGGGTATCCAGCAAACCATGCCATTTCAATCACCTCTCAAATTTTTAAGGGCATTCTTTGCCCTTGAACGGGGTATGGCCCTTTCATTCAGATATTCAAGTTTCTCAACGATTTCCAGGAGTATATCACCTGGAAATCCAATCACCGCATCCTCTGCTTCGATATCTGTGGCATCCCTGCATCCGTAGCATCCCAGGCTGATGTTGAGCTCTGATGTCAGATATGGGATGAGTGTGGCATCCACACAGACAGCCTGGAGAACCGCCGTTGAGCTCTGTATTCTCTCCCCTCCCCTGAGGTTGAGGTATGCCAGGGCTATCCACATGAGTTTCTCTGGCCGGTCCTCCACAACCACAACATCCGGTTCTTCATCTTGCCTGTCAAGGGGGTAAAGGAGTATGCTCTGCCCGTCCCATTCAAGTTTGGGCATGTCCTGAAACATTCTTGCCCCGGTATCCGGTTTATCAACAATTCCAAATCCCACAAGGCCCCTCCCGCTTTTCAGTTTCTCAGGGAGTTCACTGAAACCAAGGGCCCGTGCAGCAGCGGGGCATGTTATTTCATGGCCCGGGAGAACAACCACTTCACCCTTCCGTGCCTTCATGAGGGCCTGGCAGTACCTGTGTTTTCTCAGTATAACCGCATTTTCCGGTATCTCATCGGTGAATTTCACACCCACCGGGGAGTAACTGAGATCCAGGATAGACATCATTTTTCCTGTTGCTTCACTGATCATGAATAATATATTGATAGATCAGTATATTTAACTTTATGGATTTATATTAAAGTAAATGTTATTTATATTAAAGAAAATTTTATATTTTATTAAAGCAAACATGATTTGAAATAAAATATAATGGAGGTGAAATTTTTGAGAAGATCAGTTATTCCAGTGATTTTACTCATGACAATCATGCTTGCAGGAGGTGTTTCAGCGGCTGATAACAGTAGCAGCACTAACATTACAACAAATTCATCTCATTACAGTATCCTCATAATAACAGGGTCAACTTCGAGTACAAAGGCAATAGTTGAAGGCTATAAACTTGCAGGACAGGACGGCTACAGATTCAATCTTTCAATGTTCACAAACGATGAACTTCTGAGGAACGATCCGCAGATAGACATGGCGGCACTGGAGGCAGGCAGAAGGGCTGACGTTATCCTGATTCAGATGATAAGCTCTCCAAACACCCTTGTGAAGGTTAATCCAATCCTTAATGTTACGGGGGCCAGGAAGATAGTTGCCATAGGAACCGGTAACACATTCCAGAACGATCCCCGTGTGGGTGTGGACAACTCAACAGTGAAGTACATCTGGGATCAGGGAGGCCCCGAGAACTTCAAGAGAATGATGCTCCTCCTTCTGAGGGATGCTGGAATGCAGCTAAGGAGTGGAGAGAATTTAACAGCCATCCCCGCGGTGAAATCATTTGTATACCACCCTGACGCAGGGGAACAGTTCACGCAATGGGATCGCTACTACTCCTGGTATGTTCAGAGCGGCCACTACAGGGCAGGAAAACCATGGGTAGGTATCATCACCTTCGATACATACTACCGTGGGAGTGACATGAGAATGCACACTGCCATACTCGAGAGCCTGGAGAGGAAGGGTTACAATGTGATCCTTGGCTTTGCAGCCGACACAGCTACAAAGAGGAACCTTATTGAAAAGTTCTTCCTGGATGGTAACAGGACCCCCAGGATCAGCGGTCTCATAACATGCATGGGATTCAATTTGTACAACGGTGATCCCCTGAACTCCACGGCCATACTCAGGGAACTCGATTTACCTGCAATCGCCGCTGTCTATGCCTCAAATCTCAGGGCATGGAACGAGAGCATATCAGGACTTTCATCTGAGGTTTACTGGCAGATAGCACTTCCAGAGATTGATGGAAGGATAGAGCCAATAATGATCGGCGGCGGTGTTGAGGAGACAGACCCTCAAACAGGGCTTCGTTATACATACTATGTTCCAATACCCGACAGGATAGAGAGACTCACAGAGAGGCTTATCAACTGGATAAAACTAAGGGAACTCCCAAATTCAGAGAAGAAGATAGCTCTCATCTACTACAACATTGGTGGGGGTAAGGATGGTATCAGTGCCAGTTACCTCAACGTACCAGAGAGTATCAGTAACATACTGAGGGCGCTAAGGAGTTCTGGCTACAATGTTGAGGAAAAATCCACTGCAGAGGTGATAAACATACTCCTCGGACCGGGCCTTAATGTGGGTTCCTGGGCCCCTGGAGAACTTGAGAAGGTTGTCAGGGCCGGCGCAATCACATTTCCAGTATCTGAATACCTTGCCTGGTTCAGTCTACTGCCAGAAACCCTGAGAAATAACATAACAGCGACATGGGGGCCTGCCCCTGGAAACGTCATGGTCTACAATGGCAGCATAGTGATCCCCGGCGTCATGCTCGGTAACGTATTCCTCGGCCCCCAGCCAATGCGAGGATTCGGGGAGGATGCAGCTGACCTCATACATTCAACAACACTCCCACCACACCATCAGTACCTGGCATTCTATCTCTGGCTCCAGAAAAACTTCAACGCAGTTATACATCTTGGCACACACGGAACCCTCGAATGGCTGCCAGGGAAATCAGTGGGTCTATCATCCCTTGACTGGCCCGACGTGATGATAGGGGACCTGCCACACATCTACCCCTACATCGTAAACAATCCGGGGGAGGGGACTCAGGCAAAGAGGCGTGGCTACGCGGTTCTCATAAACCATAATATCCCGCCAATGGTGGTGAGCGACCTTTATGGGGATCTCTCGGAACTTGAACACAAAATTAACCTTTACCATACCTCCGAGGACCCCCAGAGAAAGCTGATAATCGCCGAGGAAATCAGAAATCTCACGGTCAAACTGGACCTTCACAGGGAACTTAACCTTGACCTCAACTCTTCCTTTGAAGAGGCCCTTGATCGAATTGAGCACAGACTTGATGAGCTATCATCTACACTGATACCCTACGGTTTACATGTCTTCGGGGAACCCCTCAATGGAGAGCTCCTTGATGCAATGGTGGAGGCAATAGTGAGCTTTGATCCTGCATCAAGGAATACAACAGAGTTCCGGAATGAAGTGAGGCAGAAACTGGCCAGTGATCAGGAGATCACAAACCTTCTGAGGGCCCTTGAGGGTCGGTTTGTTGAACCGGGTCGGGGGGCTGATCCCATAAGGATACCGGACCTCCTGCCCACTGGAAAGAACTCCTACTCCTTTGACCCCAGACTTGCACCTGATAGGGCTGCTTGGGAGATCGGTAAGAAGATGGCAGATGACCTCATTGCAGATTACCTTTCAAGGAATGGCAGGTACCCTGAATCTGTTGGGGTGGTCCTCTGGGCAATCGAGACCATGAGGACAGGTGGTCAGACAATAGCAATGGTCCTGCGACTCATTGGAGCTGAACCGGTATGGGATAAATCAGGAAGATTCACAGGTATAAGTGTAACTCCACTTGAGGTGCTTGGAAGGCCGAGAATAGATGTCCTGGTCACCATCAGTGGACTGTTCAGGGACACATTCGCCTACAGCATCGACAGGATGGACGAATCAATAAGGCTTGTCATGAAACTGAATGAGCCTCTGGAAAGCAACTACCTCAGGAAACACTACCTTGCAGACCTGGCGAATTATACTGCCCGGGGGTTACAGGCAGCAGATACCCTTGCCGGTGCAAGGATATTTGGAAGTGCCCCTGGAAGTTACGGTACAGGCCTGCCTGAAGTGGTGGAATCAACTGCAAAGTGGAACAATCAGTCACAGCTCCTTGAAACCTATCTGAATCATATGGGATTCATCTATGGAAAGGACATATACGCCATTGATGCAAAGGATGTCTTCATGAAGCAGCTATCCAATGTGGATGCAACGGTGCAGGTGAGGGACAGTGTCTACGGTGTTCTTGACAATGACGACGTTTATCAGTACCTTGGAGGTCTCACGATGGCTGCAGGGGCGATGTCAGGAAGAAGTATTGCATCATACATCGCCAATACAAGGTTCACACCAAGAATAGAGACACTGGCAGACTTCATTGCAGCGGAGCTCAGGACAAGAACCTACAACCCTAAATGGATCGAAGGGATGCTGAATCAGGGATTCTCAGGTGCTCATCAGATATCAAAGGAGATAGGGCATCTCTTCGGATGGAGTGCAGTCACACCTGATCTGGTCCAGGACTGGATGTGGCAGAAGGTTGCAGAGACCTATGTACTTGATCCCCAGGTAAGCAGCAGATTTAAGAGTCTTCAACCCTACTCCTATGCCTCAACAGTGGCCTGGCTACTGGAGGCCAACCGGAGGGGCCTCTGGAGTACGGATTCAGCTACACTGCAGAGGCTTGCCGATGAGTACATCGTGGCGGTTAATGAGTATGGTGTTGTATGCTGTCACCACACCTGCGCAAACCTTGTCTTCAATAGCTGGGTGGTGAAGCTATCATCCCTCAACCAGGCGGCCCTTAAGAAATTTGCAGCTTCAATGGCTGCAGCCACAGGGAAGTCCATTGATGTCCCTGGTTCTGATGTTTCACAGCCAGGATCAGTAAATGAGGGTAATGGGGTCGGCGAGACAGGTAAACCGGATTCAGGTTCCGCCGGAAATGAAGGCAGTGCATCCAGTTCATCATCAGATGCTGCTGGGGAGTCATCAGAAGTTTCAGAACAGTCAGGAACATCTGAAGGGTCTGGGAAGGCCTATGAGGTGGCAGCTTCAAGCAACAGTGCTTCTTCAAGCAATCAGACACCTATCTACGCAATAATTGGTGTTATAGGTCTTGTGTGCCTCCTTGGGCTTGGTTACTTCCACCAGGGAAGATCCTGAATCCCATTATTTTATTTTTTAATCCACAGGTTTTAGTCAAACCTAAAAATTTATATATGATTTAGTTGTAACTAAATTTTAGGATTTCCTAAAGGTGGTATCATGGAAACAACACTCGACAGAATAAAGGAAGGTAAAAGGGTGACTGTGACATCAGTTAACCTTCCCATTGATGTAAGGCACAGATTAATGGTTATGGGAATACGGAGGGGGGCGCTGGTCACGGTTGAGAACTCCGCACCCCTGCGAGACCCCCTCAAGGTGAGGGTGAAGGGCCACGCCTTTTCCATCCGTAAGGGGGAAGCATCGAGGATAGGGGTAAGGGATTAAAAATGCTAAGAATAGCCCTTGCAGGAAACCCGAATGTTGGAAAGAGCACCCTCTTCAATAACCTTACGGGGCTCAATCAGCACGTTGGAAACTGGCCAGGGAAGACAGTTGAGAAAAAAACAGGATACCTGAACTTCAGGGGAAATGATATTGAAATTACAGATCTCCCAGGGACCTACAGTCTCACAGCAGGATCCCCAGAGGAGGAGGTGGTCATTGATTATCTCCTTAATGAGAAACCGGACCTCATAATCAGCGTGGTTGATGCATCCAATATTGAGAGGAACCTCTACCTCACACTTCAGATACTTGAGTTCGGCCTCAACACCATCATAGCAGTGAATTTTAACAGTGAATCAGAGAAGAGGGGATACAGCCTTGATGAGAATAAACTTGAGGAACTGCTGGGTGTGCCGGTCATAAAGATTGAGGCCACCGAGGGTAACCAGGATGAATTACTTGAAGCAGCCATAAAACAGGTGAAAGGTACCCCTCCACAGATCAGATACGAGTTTTTGAGGTCAGATAACATTAAGGAATTCATTAAACTCCTTGAAGATATTGAGCTGGATGTTCCAGCTGAATGGGTCCTAATAAAACTTCTTGAAGGTGATAAAAAGGTGGCCTCAATGGTTGGGGAGGATATACTTGGGAGATTTGAAGGGATTCGCCGGATCCTTGAGGAGGAGCAATCTGCTGATGCCGACATCATGGTCTCAGATGCAAGGCATGGCCTCATAGAGGGTCTCCTGGAGAGGTCCCTCAGAAGACCCCCCATTGACAGGGTAACGGTCTCTGAAATTATAGATCGTGTTGTCCTCAACAGGTACCTGGGGCTCCCGATTCTCCTGGGGGTGATGTGGTTGATCTTCCAGCTCACATTCACTGCAGGGGCTCCACTCACAGAACTGATTGATACTGGTGTATCCCACCTTGCAGAGGCAGTTCAGGGAGCCCCCGGGGACCAGTTTGTGCTGTCAATGCTATCCGATGGCGTGATCGGGGGTGTCGGTTCAGTCCTTGTATTCACACCGAACATATTCATACTCTTCCTCCTCCTCACCTTCCTTGAGGATTCAGGATACCTGGCAAGGGCAGCCTTTGTCATGGATCGTGTAATGAATTCACTGGCGGGTCTGAGCGGCAGGTCATTCATCCCCATGATGCTTGGCTTCGGATGCTGTGTCCCCGGGGTAATGGCAACAAGGACAATAGGTTCTGAGAGGGAGAGGATTCTCACAAGCCTCATGATACCCTTCATGTCATGCAGTGCCAGGCTCCCGGTCTACGTGCTCTTCACATCAGCACTCTTTCCTGTCATCTACCGGGGATGGGTCATATTTTCCCTTTATATCATGGGCATTGCAGTGGCCATAATAACCGCACGCCTGCTGGGTGAACTGGTCATGGGTGAAGGGTCACTATTCCTTATGGAGCTTCCACCCTACAGGATCCCAAGGCCCAGGACGCTCCTGATTCACACATACCAGAGGACCATCCAGTTCATAAAGAAGGCTGGAACCATAATACTTGCAGGTTCGGTGTTCATATGGTTCCTTTCAGGCTTTCCAGGGGCAGATGTTTCATCATCCCTGCTGGGAAGACTTGGCTCCATGGTGGCGCCCATCTTCCATCCACTCGGATTCGGGGACTGGCAGTCATCAATAGCCATAATATCTGGCTTTGCAGCAAAGGAGCTTGTTATAAGCGCCTTTGGAACAGTTTACGGTGCAGGTAATATCACAGCAACCATACAGGGAGCCTTCACACCACTTGAAGCCCTATCATTCATGGTATTTGTGCTGTTCTATACACCCTGCCTGGCGACACTGGCCGTTATAAAGGAGGAGGCAGGCACAAGGTGGGCCCTCTTCTCAGTGTTATACTCAGTGTTCGTGGCCTGGACAGCATCCTTCATCATATACACTGCCGGGACTTTGCTGGGCTACTGAACCGGATGCATTCATCAATTAACCATTATGGAGGTGATCAAATGGTATCCCGTGGAGGTATAAGGGGTGCGAAGAAGGCCAAAGATTAGGCAGCTTTAAAATGTGAATACCATCTCAAGGTCTTCCATTATATCAATAACGACCCTGTCAAAGCCTTCAAGCACTTCAACACCATCTATGAGCATACCCTGGGTTATACCCCTCGCCATGAGGTCTTCCTTCCTTGCAAAAACGTCCCCGGCCCTCAAAATCTCCCTGATGGTGTGGGAGTACTTGTTTCCTTCCATTGCAGCGTATACTCCGTTGGCTATCAGGTAAACCTTCAGGTCATCTTCATCCCAGATATCCAGGAGGTCCAGAAAGGTTTTGAAGCTGAGCTCCGAGGGGCTCTTTGTCACGAGAAAACCCACAGATCCCATCAGTAACCGCTCCAGCCAAGGGTCTCCATAAGATGTTCGCCGAGCACCTCCTCGAGGCAATGGACCTTCTCCTGCATCCAGGGCTCCTTAAGTGGCAGGCAGCTGTCAAGCTTCTGTTCACCGTTTAGCAACTTCATTGCAAATGCCATGCACGTGGATTCACCGCAGTCACCGCAGTTGCTGCCTGGCAGGCATCTGTGTACATCCATGGGGCCGATGCGGCTTAGATCCCTTCCGCGCACCCCCTCCTTATAGGCCTCATAGGCATCGTTTATCTTTTTCATAATCTCCTCTATGATATCAAAGGCCTCATCAACGTCCTGTGTCTTGTTCATGCTCACCTTTCCTGAGGGGTAAAGACTTATGAGTCTATCATAGATTGTGAGGGTGAGTATGTTCTTCTTTTTAACATAATTCACTGCACCTGGAGGGTACATGTTTGCAATTATGGGTATCACATCCCCGATATCAGCGTTAAGTTCCATGAGAACCCTTATTTTACCCTCACTCGCCACGCAGGGCTTTACCTGTTTAAGGATAACCTCCCTCACAAGGGATCCATCGGGCAGGACTTCCTTTTTGATTTCCTCCATATCCATCAGGACACCTCATATTTTAAGAATTGCGGTTTCAGATTTTGCAGATAGTATTTCATGAAGTTCTTCGTCATTTATTATCTCTGCAGCCTCTACAAGGTCCTCCTCTTCAAGACCCCTCTCCTTGAGGGATCTTTCATGCACAAAGACACTCCCCTCGGGGAATATAAGGTAGGTGAGTTCCTCAACATTTGGGTATCCAATGGCCTCTGAGACCTGATCAGCCACTGCAGCATAGACACCATCCTCCATCAGGAGGACATCAGCATCCAGTGAACTGTTAAGACAGGCTATGACAATATAGAGGCCACTGAACGCGTTTTCGCATCCATAGGGGGCTCTGTCGATTATTATGAGGGCGGATTTCATGCTAACATCCCAGGGTTATAACTCGGTGACTCTCCTTTATCCATTCTCCAAGATCATAAACGCTTTTTATTTCAACGCCCTTTATGTAAGGCCTTTCTGAGCATGTGTACCCCCTTGCAGTGGAACATCTTATGCAAGATATTACTTGGACCCCGTCCATTACAAGTGACCTGAGTCTCTCTGCAGTATTAGGGAATGACTGGGGGGCCTGGTTCCTTTTCGGTATATGCGTCCCGTCCATGTAGAGGAATATTCTGACATCGTAACCATTTTTGATTGCGCTTTCAGCCATCTCAAATGCTATATCTGCATACTGGTAACGGTAGGGCCCCTCTGTGACGACTATTGTGAGGATCTTTTTTTCCATGGTTCTATCTTGATGGCCATAAAATAAATAATTTATTATGAATAATAATGATAGTTTATCAGTGATGATACTATCTCCCATCAGGCTTTTCAGACTTAATCAAGATCTATTAATCCCGAAGGGCCCTCTCGAAGGCCTCACTGTGCATCCTGGCAGCCATCTCCTTCTTGCACTCATCATCTGAAAATAGCCTCATCTTGGGGGCACGGCAGGGATAGAGCTGTACCTTCAGCCCGGCCTTTAATGGGAGATCCTGGGCATCCGCACCGGTAAGTTCCTCTGCAACGAAGAGTGTGGCTCCACAGGGAGAAGATCTAAGGACCCTTATCTCCTTAACTCTGTCCCCTTCAAGGTCCACCTCAACCAGGGGCCTTCCAAACCTTGACACGAATTCATCAAAGGAGGGGTTACCGTTCTCCTCCAGGTCGCACATGTTCTCAGGGGCTGTCACGTTCCCGTAACTCAGGAGCTGGTTCCTGAATCCCTCACCCCTCCAGGCCCCTATGATTATCCAGTCGACGTCACTGTGAATGCGGTCAACGAGTTCCAGGGTGAGGTCAGGGTGGAGTATGTAGGTTATCACAATATCTGCTGACACTATGGCTTTGAGTTTATCGGCGGGTATATCAACATCATCTGCAAATATGCCGCAGGGAGACTCAAGTTCAATGAACAGTGTTTCGAATTCACGGGCTATGTTCTCATAGGCCCTTTCACCGTAGGGCCCGTCTGTCACGATGGCAACCTTGAGCATGAAATCACCTCTCTCCAGATCACTTTTCAGGGTTGAACTCCTTCCTTATCCACTCAGAGATTTCATCACGGACCCTTCTGAGGGTATCAATATCTGCACCCCTGGGGTCAGGAAATTTAGCATGAAGGTACCTCTCCCCACCCAGGAATACAGGGCATGCCTCATCGCAGAGGCTTGCAACGATGTCAAATTTTTCACCCTCAAATTCCCTGAGACTCTTTGGTCTGTGGCCAGTAATGTCCACACCAATCTCCTTCATGACCTGTATGGTCAGGGGGCTGATCTCCTTCGGGTCACTGCCAGCACTGTGAACCTCATAGTGATCACCGTAAATGGCCCTGAGTATCCCCTCAGCCATCTGGGACCTCCCTGAGTTATTCCTGCATATGAATAGAACCTTAATCTTCATGTTTGATGCTCCCTTACAAGTACCACACCACTATTAATGTATTCAAATTTATAAATATATCTGAATTATTTATAAAATGAAGAAGAGATGTATATTTGATAACTCCTAGGAGAAAGGGATAGATGAGAGTTGTTATAGTTGGCGGTGGGGCTGGAGGACTTTCAACGGCCTCAAATATAAGGAAATATGATAAGGAAGCAGATATAAAGGTCATAACCCGTGATAAGCACGTGGCATATTCCCCCTGCGCAATACCCTACGTTATGTGCGGTGAGGTGGAATGCTTTGATGATATAGTTATGCACACTCCCGAGGACTACAGGGAGAGGAACATAGATATCCTCACTGAAACAGAGGTCGAGTCAATAGACCCTCAAAAAAGGACTGTAACCTACAGGGGAAAGGATGGGGTCACTGAGATACCCTACGACGTCCTTGTCCTTGCGACTGGCGGATCACCATTCATACCACCGGTCGAGGGCACAGACCTTGAGGGTGTATTCACCATAAGGACCCTCACAGATGGTGAAAGGATAACCGAATGGGCATCAAAAAGTAAGAGTGCAGTGGTGGTGGGTGCCGGACTCATAGGCCTTGAGATAGCCTACGGCCTCCTGAGGATGGGCCTTGAGGTTACCGTAACAGAGATGCTCCCCCAGATAGTCCCCAGATCCCTGGATCCGGACATGGCAGCCATAGTTCAGGGTTACCTTGAGGAGAAGGGCATCCGGGTTATCCTCGGCAAGGCCCTTGACCGGATAGTGGGTGATGAGAGGGTCGAGGGCGTTGTGGTTGGAGATGAGTGCCTTGAGGCGGATCTTGTTGTCCTGGCCACAGGTGTGAGGCCTGAGACTAAGCTTGCCAGAATGGCTGGCTGTGAAATCGGGCAGTGGGCTGTTAAGGTCAATGAGAGGATGCAGACAAGTGTGCCTGACATATACGCGGTTGGTGACTGTGTTGAGGTGTACGATGCAGTCACGGGATTCAGGACCCAGTCACCCCTGGGTTCAACTGCTGTCAGACAGGCAAGGGTGGCTGCAAAGAACATAGTGGGTATTGATGCAAGTTTCAGGCCAGTACTTAACGCCATGGTATCAAAGATAGGGGAACTTGAATTCGGTGCAGTGGGCCTCACAGAGGTCATGGCCCTCCAGAATGGTATAAAGGTGGTATCAGGTAAGAAGAGGGCCCTCACAAAGGCCAGATATTACCCTGGTGCCGAGAGGATAGATGTTAAGATGATATGTGACCTCAGTGGAAGGATAATCGGATGCCAGATGGTTGCAAAGGAGAGGGTAGCTGAGAGGGTTGATACCATGTCCCTTGCCATCTCCCAGGGACTCACATGTTCTGAACTCTCTGAGACTGAGTTCTCCTATGCGCCTCCTGTCTCAATGGTAATAGATCCCATAATCCTTGCAGCAGAGGATGCCTGTGAAAAACTGAAAAGGGTGAATGGCAGACCACGGGATTGATTGAGATGAAACATTTCCTGGTGACTCCAGCGGCGGGTAAACGTCTAATAGCCTGGGGGATGCTTGAACACCCATCCATCAGGAGGGTGCTTGAGAAGGGTACGCTGGTCATAATTGCAGGGACAACCAATGGTTACATAGCCGAGGAGATCCTTGGACAGCTGGGAGAGGACGGTTTTGACCGTCGCGGATTTCACAGGGGAATCATAAGGCCCCCCTACTTCAGGGGGGAAAGTCTCGACCATGAATTTCAGGGTGATGTGGTGATCAGGAATGGTGGATGGGAGCCAGGGATCACAATCTTTGATGTGGCAGATGAACTTGGAAGGGGTGATGTGGTCCTAAAGGGAGCCAACGCCCTTGAATACAGCTCAAGAAGGGCAGCGGTCTACATAGGTAACCCCATGGGAGGCACCGTGTTTCCAGCACTCCAGGCAGCTGTGGGCAGAAAAACAGAACTTATAGTCCCGGTGGGGCTTGAAAAGATGATACACGGTGAACTTGACACTATAGCGCTCAAAATGAACTCTGCAGGCACCAGGGGCCCCGGACTGTTACCTGTACCCGGGGAGGTCTTCACGGAGGTGGACGCCCTGAGGCTTCTGGCCGGTGTGGAGGCAGAACCGGTTGGAGCTGGAGGCGTCCATGGGGCTGAGGGGTCCGTTCACCTCCTGCTTGAGGGCAGCGAAGGGTCCCTCAGACATGCGGAGGATATACTGAAGCGTGCTGGCATGGAGAGACCCTACGCCGATTTTTGATTCACTGCCTCAAACCACACTCTGAATCTCAGCGCACCTATTTTTTTGATATCTGTGAAAGTTCAATGATGTGTCCATGCTCCCCTTCCTTTCTTTTTATACGATACCTGTATCCTCTGCTTCTTTCAAGGGCTGCAGCAGCTGTGTTTGCATAGGGACATGTTGATAACAGCACACCATCATCCTCCAGGGAGCGGCAGAATCCATAGAACATGCAGTTTTTCACATTTAGGATGTTTTCAGCGTCACGGCTGATTGATGCTGCAAATCCATGTTCAATGAAGTATTCTGTAACTGATTTCAGGGGATCATCCCCTGGGTTGATGTTCTCTGCAATCACGGACCCCATTTTCCTTGTAACTGCCTGGGACCCCTTCCCCAGGACCTTCCATAGTCCCACAGTCATGGCCCTGAACAGGAGTATGAGGGGGTCCTGACCCCCCATGGACTCCGCGGAATCCTCAAACTCCTCCTTCCCAACACCACACCAGGGGCACACCCATCCATCATCCAGCAGCTCAAATTCACCCTCAGGGATCTGATAGCCGCATATCCTGCAGATCTTCATGGTTATCCCTGGAAGTACCTCTCTAGGAGTCCCTTCAGCATGGCCGCATGCCTTCCCTCGTCCCTTGAACTCTCATCAAAGAAGTCATGTGCCTCATCAACACCGCATTCCCTTGCCCTGAGGGCTGCCTCACGTTTCTCCCTGTTAGCTGCCTCCTCCCCCTCAAGCATCATCTCAAGGTTTTCCCGGAGGTTTCCCATGATCACACCATTTAGCTCTGCAAAGTGGGCTGCATGCTCGGCTTCTTCGAGGGCTATCCTCCTTAAGACCTCTGCAACCTCGGGGAGGCCCTCGCGCTGGGCCTGCCTTGCCATTGCAAGGTAGATACCGACCTCACTGCACTCTCCCCTGAAGTTTGCATCCACAACCTTCTCAATTTCAGTGCCCCTGCAGACACCTGTGATGTTTTCATTCATTGACATCACCTGCAAGCCTTCTCCCTGCTTCGAAGCATGCATCGAGTTCCTCCTGGTCCGGGACATAGTAGACTTCATCCTCCTCCACAACATCGAATCCAGCATCCGCGAGGAGTTTCCGGATGGTCCCGGTGGCACCTCCCCTGCCACCCATTGAGCCGAATACCATGGCCCTCCTCTTACCTGTCCTGTTGAATTTCAGGCCACGGAGGTACATGAGGAGGTCACCAACGCTTGGGTAGGGTTCATCGTAGATTGTGGGCGCTCCGAGGGCAATGGCGTGGCTGTCAAGTATGTCCTTCACGATCTCGCTGCGGTCGTCCTCATGGAGGTAATACACCCTCACATCAGCGCCCTCGCTCATTGCACCCTCGGCTATCGCATGGGCCATGAGGGCTGTGGAGTGGTGCATGGTGTCGTAGATGACGGTGACCTTCTTCTCCACTTTACCGGTGGCCCAGTCAGTGTATGCCCCTATTATCTTCATGGGGTCGGTCCATATCTGACCGTGGGAGGGTGCTATCATCTCTATCTTCTCAAGGAGGCCGAGTTCCTTGACCTCATCGAACTTCCTGAGCACAAGCTTTGACAGGGGTGTTATGAGGTTTGCATAGAATTTTTTGGCTGCATCCATGAGGACGTATTCTGGTATCTCAGTGTCGAGTCGTTGTGGATAGCATAGGTGCTGCCCGAAGGCGTCATTTGAGAACAGTATGCCGGTATCAAGGAAGGTGAACATGCTGTCTGGCCAGTGGAGCAGTGGCGCCTCAAGGAAGGTGAGGGTCTTCCCTCCGAGGTCAATGGAATTTCCGGTCTTCACTGTGCGGAACTCTGTGCCCTCAAGGGCAGGATAATGCTTGATCAGTCCCTCCACGGCAACTTCTGTGCAGTGGATCTCTGCATCAGGGAATCTCCTGTGGAGTTCAACCAGCAATCCGCTGTGGTCCTTTTCAACGTGGTTCTGGACTATGTAGTCCACCTTAATCTCCCTTCCCTCACGTTTGAATGCATCCTCCATCCTTGCCATTAGTTCCGGAGAGGTGCCCGGGTAGGAGTTGTCGATCAGTGCCACGTGTTCGTCTCCAAATACAAGGTAGGCGTTGTAGGTTGTCCCATGGAGTGTGTATCCATGGTAGTTTCTGATGTCCCAGTCAAGGACACCGACCCAGTATACTCCATCTGCTATCTTCTCTGACCTTGCCTTCATTGTATCACCATATATTTAGTTCGTATATCATCGAATGTACTATACTATACAAACTTCTATATAATTTTTTCTGTTTCATGGTATTGAAACGGTAATATACTACTTCAGACATAGGATGGGTCAATGAAGAGGAGGCATAATTTCACAATATTCTCAACCGAGACCGGAATCGAGGTAATAGAAAGCCCTGTTAAGTCGCTCATACTCTCTGAACTTAAAAAGGGGGAACTCAGCTTCCAGGATATAGTCAGGATCACAGGCAGATCAAAGTCCACGGTATCGAAACACCTCTCTGACCTCAGGAGGATGGGCCTTATAGTTGAGATGCCGGACCCTGAAGACAGGAGAAGAAAGCGCTTCGGAATAAACTCAAGGTACCTTGGTAAGCTCACAAGGAACAGGATGGATGAACTGGATGAGCAAAAAACAGAGTTCCTTGCAGAACACCTCACAGGAAGAGGCGACCCCCTCGAGTTCTTCAGACTGATGTTCCATGTCCTCAGGGTTGAACTCATAAAGGAGGGTATCAACATCGACCCTGTCCTCCATGAGGCAGGGAGAAGAATTGGGCAGGTAATCTACCAGGGGATAGCCTCAGAGGACCTTGAGGATCTTCTTGAAAATCTGAGGAGGTTCTGGATGATAAACCGCCTCGGAGTCCTTGAGGTTGAGAGCACCGAACCCCTTGTGATAAGAGCCTACGACTGCTTTGAGTGCGGACTTCTGCCCCAGATAGGTGAATCTGCATGTGCCCTGGATTCAGGGATACTTGAGGCCGTATTCAGCCATTACTTCAAAGGAGAGGTCCTTGTGGAGGAGACTGAGTGTTATGCCCGTGGTGATGGGAGGTGCTCCTTCAGGATTGTTCCTGAAAGCTGATTTTTTTGGTTTCTATACAGAGGTGTTCCTTCAGGATTACTCCCTGAACCTCACAATGGTTGTTGCAAGGTACCCTCCACCGGAGGCAAATCCCCTCTCAACAACCTCATCATCCATGCTGCAGTTGGCCACCGATACAACATCCTTCCCACGGGGATCAGACTCAACAACCTCCATGGCCCTCCTTCCATGGCGTGACGTCTTCATGATAACACAGGCATCAACATCCTCAAGCACCCTCTCAAAGCGATCATCAACCCTGGGTACCACAAGGAGGATCTCATCACCCTCAACGAGTGTTTTACCAGCAGCGGCTGCACATGCCGTGAAGGAGGTGACCCCCGGCACCATCTCGGTCTCAAAGCCCATATCCTCAATGCGACGCTGCAGGTAACTGAAGGTACTGTAGATGGATGGATCCCCCAGTGTTATGAAGGCCACATCCCTGCCATCCCCAAGTTCAGCTGCAACCATTCTGGCCGCAGCATCCCAGTGACTTTCAAGTTCATCCCTGTCATCGGTCATCGGAAAGACCGGGTCAATTATTCTGCAGTCATCCATGCGTTCAGCGAGGATATCCTCAACTATTGATAGGGCTATGCTCTCCCTCTCTGATGATGAACGGGGTGCGCATATAACCGGGACAGATCTGAGTACATTCACAGCCCTGAGGGTCAGAAGTTCGCTGTCCCCTGGACCCACACCCACACCAATGAGTTTTCCATGCATTAGAACACCTTTAATACTCTGTAGAGATGATAGGGGTCTGGTTGTTGTTACTGAAAATGTCCAGACCCTCGCCCTTATAAATCATTATTTTTCTGTGACACTCTCTAAACTTATATACTTCCACCCCCTTAAATAGGTCCATGGAAAACCCACTCTTCTGTCCCGACTGTGGAATGATGAGGGATAACTGCACATGCAGGGGTAAGGGCAGACTATCATTCTTCAGGAACATCATAAAGCCTCCTGAGAAATCAGATACCCTCAACGAGGACCTAAAGAGGAGGTACCCCCACATACCCCATGAAATCATAGAGAACTTCCCATTTCCACAGCCAAGACCGGGACAGCTTGACATAATAAATGACATCTACCAGGCAATCGAGGAAGGTTACAGGCACGTTATACTTGAGGCAGGCACAGGGACAGGTAAATCAGCAATAGCCTGCACCCTTGCAGGTATCTACCAGCCAGCATACATCCTCACCATGACCAAACAGCTCCAGGACCAGTATGCTAGGGAATTCGGGTTCCCCGTCGTCAAGGGAAGGAATAACTTCTTCTGCCTCAACGACAACCTGGAATCAACCTGTGACATGGGAACATGCCAGACACTGCCCTCATCAGATAAGTTCCAGTGCCCCTACGGTGTTGTGAGGGGTGAGACACTCCTGGGGGAGGAGGCATTCCAGGACTCCTATGGTAACAGTGTATTCTTCAAGACCGATGAGCACTGCCAGTACTGGGAACAGAAGGCTGAGGCCATAAACAGTCCCATAACCCTCATGAACTATGACTACGCCTTCCTTGAACTCAACTATGTGGGCCACTTTGACAGGAGAAACCTCATGATACTGGATGAGGCCCACAACATTGAGGACAAGCTCATGAAGAGGCTCGAGGTGACCATATCAAACAAACGCCTCAGCAAGGATATCAAAAGGACAATACCCCCATCGATGCTGAGGGAGGATGACCCGGCAGAATGGGTTCTCCAGATTGAGGCAATAGCGGACCACTACAGTGACCTTGAACTGGATTCAATGTCAAGAAGGAGGAGGGACAGGATAAAGAGGACCATAAAGAGGCTCTCAGAGCTCAGGATGAGCCTGGAGGATGAACCAAAGAACTGGGTCATCGACGCCGATGATGACTCAGTCTCCTTCAAACCCCTCAGGGTACATCACTATGCACATGACAGGCTATTCTCCTACTCTGAGGTCCGCCTATTCATGAGCGCAACCATACTCAGTGAGAGGCTCTTCTGCCAGTGGTTAGGGATAAATCCGGGGGAGGCATACTTTGTAAGGGTTGACAGTCCATTCCCAGCATCCAGGAGACCCATAGAACTGAAGATCGCAGGGAAGATGTCCCGCAACAGGATAAGGCACACGGCCCCTGAGACAATACCCATCCTTAACAGGATACTTGAGAGGCATAAAAACGATAAGGGACTTATCCACACCCACAACTATCGCTGCCAGCGGTTCATAATGGATAATATACCCAGCAGTAGGCTCATTGATCATAAGGCATCCAACAGGGAGGCTGTGCTGAGGTACTTTGAGGAGTCCAGGGACCCACTGGTACTTGTAAGTCCATCCATGAGTGAGGGTGTTGATCTGCCCTATGACAAGTGCCGCTTCCAGGTGATCTACAAGATACCATTCCCCTACCTGGGTGATAAGCAGGTTAACAGGAGGCAGAGGATGGATCAGAGGTGGTACGCCTACAAGACCATAATGACCCTCATGCAGGCCTATGGGCGCGGAATGAGGGCCCATGATGACTCCTGCTACACCTACATCCTTGATGGTAACATAGAGATGATATTCAGAAGCCCCCTTTACCGTTCACTATTACCAGAATTCTTCAAGGAAGCCATAGTCAATGACTAGGACGTCTCTGAAGCTTATCAGCAGATAAAACCTGATGCAGTTTATCTGTGCATCCATGAGAATTCTTTAAGAATCAGTTCCATGCAGAGTTTAACCATATCAGCTAAAAAAATAAAAATTGGGGATTATTTTCCTGCTCCGCCCCTGAGGAATCCAAAGGCCACAAGACCAGCAGCAACAAGGACGCCCACGATACCATAGACGTACCATGAGGAGTCACCGCCACTGGCACCTGATGTAGCATTCTTAACCTCATAGGCCCTTGCAGGGGTTGATGCAGGCTCCTCTGACACTGAAGATGCAGCACTCACATCGGCCGGTGAAGCAGCAGCCTCAAAACCAGGGGAGTGACCGCCATGTCCTGTAACAGATGAACCACCGGTTGAACCGCCGTTTGAGCCACCATGAACACCACCAGGAACACCGCCCTGGTTTCCATTCTGTGATCCACCGTTGTTCACCGGTATGAGGTCTTCAGGGTTTCTCGCCGGTATTGAACGCAGGTATGCAAGGGGGTTACCGTTTGCACCGCTCTGTATCACCCTGAGTTCATCCTCGGTTATCCACTTCTCAACCTCCTTTGTGAGGACCATTGGGGATGTCATATATGACGGTGTTTTGCCACTGCAGAGCATTATGAAGCCAGCAGCCCACTTCTCGAACATGGCGTTTCTTGTGGTGCAGTCACTGAGGTCGAACTCTGGCCATTTGAAGCTTATCATCACAGCCTTACCAACCTTCTTAACTGGATCCCAGACTATGAGTATTCCCTCTTCACTTCCACCGGGCACCATCGGGGATTCGAGTTCATCCTGGAGGACCCTCTTGGCGAAGTAGGTCCCTGTACCGGGGCTCACACCCATGAGGTACAGGAGGGCGTCATCCTTGCAGTATATTCTGGTCCCGAACCACTGATACTGCTGGCCGGCTGCAAGGGGATAGTTCTCAAGGGCATACTCTGTGATGAAGAATCCGGGCTGCACACCTGGACAGACATGGTTGTGGAACAGGAAGGTTACCAGCTGCTCATAGGGTATACTGTACTTCCATGCATTGGCTATGCTCTCAATGCTGAAGTAGGAACTACCGAATATCCTTGAATTGGCGCTATCACGTGTCGAATTATTGAGGGCTGCGGGGGCCTATGTCATTAACCCTGAAACCACCGGGTGTTGCTCCGGCAATTAGTTCACCTGTCAGTGGATTGTAGGTTATATGCACGGCCTCCAGTGTTTTTTCCATCAGCACCCTTCAAGACGAAGGTGAACCATAATGGTTTGTAGAATGGGTTGTGGGCTGGTAGAAGGTTTTTCATGCTGAGCCTTGAACCAAGAACGCTGAATATTCCGTCGTAGCAGCCATCGGTCGGAGTTCCGTTGAGGTAGACGTAACCGGCTGATGTGAGGACCGCTAAATTGAGGTCATCCCTTTCAAGCTTTATTCCTCTTTCAGCCAGGAATATCTCCTTAGCCATCTCAGCCGCCCTTTTACCTATCTCACGGATCTCAGCATAGCTCACAGGATTCCATGTTGCATTCACATTTGCCCTGGTGGCGTTTGGTAGATTGAGGCTGTTTATGTAGTTCATATCCAGTCCATGGGTCTCATTAACCTGCTTGTAGTTGACCTCCCTTCCTGCCAGTAGTAGTACTGGTCGGCTGTCAGGTTGTCGAGTTCCTTAACGATTGTTACAATTGAGGCAGAGTCCACTGTGACCTTTTTAACGAGCCAGGCATTGAATTTGAGTTCCTGAACCGCCGATACTCCTGTCTCCCTTTTGTAGGTATCTATGAGTGCCTGCTGGTCAAACTTCATGACCACAAGGGTACCGGTGTTTGTCCTTGAGTTCCACCTTATGAAGCCCCCATACTCTCCTCTGCACCGGCACCGGTTGTATCGAAGCCGAGGTATGACCTCTTCCCGGGGGTGTTATCGAGTGCAAGTATGAGGGCGTCATCATCTGAACCACCTGGAACACCTACTGTGACATAGTTGGTGATCTCTATTGGTGAACCGGTTGACCAGTCCTGAATGGACGGATAGTACATGTAGATGGTTTTGCTCATGGCATATCCACTAATGGTACCCAGGCACATGTGTCCATGGAATGCGGCCTGTTTGAGCAGATCTGCTGGTGCCCCGACGGCCCACGCGTTTGCAAGGCTTGCGAAGGGGAAAGCGTCATCCCCCAGCTTTGATGTGAGATTGTTCCACTGGGCAGGGGTCATGTTCTGGGACACCGTTCCAAGGTACACAAGTGTGGTGTTCCTGTAGAATGCCATGAGAAGGTTTCTACCATTTTTCACTATGAACGCCGTGCACAGTGGGTCTTTAGCTGTTCTTCGAAGGGTAAGCAGGTTCGCCCTGCCGTAGCTTATCAGGCCACCGCCCCTGTTAAGTATTCCTTCTATGACGTCCTCTGTAGTCATATTACGGTACTTCACAAGGCCAGCTGTTGTTATAATAAGGACCTCTTCTTGCCGGTGAAGTTCAGGAGTTTATCTGCTTTATCTGTCACCTCTCTACCGATCCTGTATGGTTCAGTTGCATTTAGCAAGAGGTTTATGCTTGCATAGTACCTTCTATCCTGGGGGTCCATGGGATTCGGTTTGAGGTTTAACCTTCTCTCTACGGTAACGTAGCCTGGCGCCCTCACAGTCAGTGTGAGGTTCGCTGCACTTATGTTTGAATGCTGGAATATCAGCTTTGTATAACCACTGGAGGGGTCGTAGGTCCTGTTGTATTCTATGCCTGTACCGGAATCCGTGATCTCGAGGGTCGGATTGATCCTACCGTTGTCATCGCTGTACTGGCAGCTGACAAGGACACCAACCTCGCAGGTTGCGTTGTCTGCAGCTGCCACTGAACCCGTAAGCATGGCCAGAAGGAACAGAACTGAGACAATGAATAATCTCCTCATCCATTTCACCTCCCTCTAATTTGTCTCGTATTAACTAATTCTTACAATATAAAGATATATTATTACATTTTTTCTGTTGATTTAATGAAAGGTAATAATACAAAACATGCTTTACCGCCATCACCTATATCTGAATCGTAATCCAGAGATAGGGTGGTGATAGTTATGGATTATGAGGATATAGTTGGATTCCACGGTCACTCCTGTGCAGGGACGGCCATCGGATACAAGGTCGGTGAGATCGTAGCTGAGAGATTCGGAAGGTCAGAGGATGAGGAAATAGTGGCGGTTGTTGAGAATGATAGCTGCAGCATCGACGCCATCCAGTTCATGACAGGATGCACCTTTGGAAAGGGCAACCTGATATTCAGGGACTACGGGAAACATGTTTACACATTCTTCAACAGGAAAACAGGTCATGGAATCAGGGTATCACTTAAAAAACCAATGAATCAGCTCATGAAGGAACTTGGGGTTACAGACAGGGCTGAAATGACAGGGAAGATACTTGAAATGGATCCACATGAACTATTTGAGGTCAGGAATGTTTCAGAGAAACCCCCCGAGGAGGCAAGGATATATGGATCAGTCATATGTGCAGAATGCGGTGAACCCGTCTCAGAGCACCGTGCAAGAATAAAGAATGGCAGAATCGTCTGCATCCCCTGTTTTAAAGGTTAATAAAAAAAGCGGACCCGGGGGGATTTGAACCCCCGACCTTGGGATCCGAAGTCCCACGTCATATTCCAGGCTAGACTACGGGCCCCCTACACACATCTCTATTTAAAGTTAACCATTTAAATATTTTCTCATCTAGATGAAGACCTAAAAACAGGGACAGCAGACAGCTTTATAGGAAATGCCCCTTAATTAAGAATATGAGCATGCTGATATAAGGATTCACGTGATAAATATGCACCGTAGATTCGGACACCTCAGAGTTGTTGATGGCGATTGAAATGCTTGCAAAGAGGATAATACCATGCCTTGACTGTGACCTCCAGGTTCCAAATGGCCGGGTCGTGAAGGGAGTTGAATTCAAACAGATAAGATACGCAGGGGACCCAGTTGAACTCGCGACAAGGTACTATGAGGATGGAGCCGATGAGATAGTGTTCCTTGACATCACGGCATCACATGAGAGACGGGAGACCATGACCCATGTGATAGAGGCCACCACAGAGAACGTCTTTGTACCAATATGTGTCGGTGGAGGTATAAGGGAACCAGAGGACTACGTCAAGATGCTGAAGGCAGGGGCGGACAAGTGCTCCACCAATACAGCCGCAATAAAGAACCCGGAACTCATCAATGAGGCCTCAGACCTGGTGGGGTCCCAGGCGTGCGTCGTTGCGATAGACGCCAAGAGGAGGTACATCGAAAACCCCAGAGAATCAGATGAAAGGTTCATAATAGAGGTTGATGACGGATACTGCTGGTACGAGTGCAGCATCTACGGTGGAAGGGAATTCACAGGTATTGACGCGGTGAACTGGGCAATGGAATGCCAGGATCGAGGTGCAGGTGAGATTCTACTCACATCAATGGACCGTGACGGTACAAAGATGGGCTACGACATTCCCCTCACAAGGACCATGAGCGAGAACCTTGACATACCTGTGATCGCATCAGGGGGTGTAGGGGAACCTGAACACATCTATGAGGCATTCACGGATGGAATGGCAGACGCTGCACTTGCTGCAAGCATATTCCACTTCAATGAATACCCTGTACCTGTGGTGAAGGAGTACCTCAGAGCAAGGGGAGTCCCCATAAGACTGTAGTGTAAGGGGGGGGATCAATGAGGATATATGTTGGGGACTTTGACCTTGAGATGACCCAGAGGAGCGGCCAGACCTCCCAGCCACCCTGGAGGGAGGTTGAGGGCGCCTTCAGGGAACTTCTCATCATCGAGGGGAGGCCCTGCCCGGTTGAGGTCAGGGATGAGGCTGAAATGCTCAGGGTCAGACCCTACGTGGATGTACCTCAGAGGCCTCTCAGGGAAAAGATTGAGTACATATTCGACCTGAAATTTGATATTGAAGATTTCTACACATTCCTCGAGGATAAAAATTTATCATACACGCTTGAATCATCAAGGGGGCTGCGGCTGTTCCTTGCAAAGGACCCATTTGAGTGTGTGATATCCTCAATAGCATCAGCAAACTGCTCGGTTGTGAGATGGACAAGGTCCATAGAGGACATAAGGAGGCTCTGGGGAGAGGCCCACACCTTCAATGGTGAGACCTTCCACACCTTCCCATCCCCCCATGTACTGGCAGGCGTGGCTGAGGACTCCCTTGAGGACCTCCAGAGGTCTGAGGATAACCTCCCCTCTGACTTCAGGTTCAGTGGCCTCAGATCCTGTGGTGTCGGCTACAGGGCACCATACATCAGGGAGACATCAAGGATACTCGCAGAGGAGATGGATATCAGCAGTATCGATGGGATGGACTATTATGATGCAAGGGAGCTCCTCCTTGAACTCCCGGGTGTGGGCCCCAAGGTCGCTGACTGCATACTACTCTATGGCTTCAGGAAGACAGAGGCCTTCCCGGTGGATGTATGGATCAGGAGGATCATGAACCACGTCTACCCTGGCAGGAACTTCAATGACAGGTCGATGGTGGAATTCGCCCAGAGGGAGTACGGTGAGATGGCTGGCTATGTGCAGCTCTATCTTTTCAACCATGCCAGAAGATCCGGGTTGCTTGAGAGGCTCAGGTAAGCATTGCATACAGCCTGCTGGATGGTGGGGAATTATATGGCAAGGAGCCAGATGAAGCAGATAATTGCCAGATTCAAAGGAACCGCAAGGAAATCCTTTGAGGACCTGAGGAGGGCCCTCGATGAAAGGTACTGCTGGAAGTGCCCCCAGAGGTCCACAAGGGAGAATATAGGGTGCCGTGAGGCAGATGCATGGATAAGGCTCCGATCAGCCCTTGAGGAGGAACTCAGGGCCCACCTGGCCGAAACCCTTGGGAAGGATCGACTTGATCTTGTGCTCCTGAGGATGAGGGACAGGGAGTGCACCGGGGACCTGAAGATAATCAGGAGGCGCCAGGAGTACCTGGTTGTCCGGGACAGTGTATCCGGGATCAGGATAGGCCATGAGGTCCTGCTGGGACCCAATGTCCTTAGGGTTGAAAGAATTGAGGGAGTGAGGATCATAACAGATCAGGGAGCACACCCCATACATGAAATTGAGGGTAGGGTGCTTGGGAGGATAGGGCCCAGGCACCACCTCTACAGGGAGATAAAGGAAATGGAGGAATAGTAATGGATCTTAAGGAAAGGATTGAGTCTGCAGCATCGGTAAGGGAAGCCTCAGATATTGTTTTTGATGAAATAAAGAGGAGGACTGGGAGCAGTTACTGCTACGTTGCCTATGTTGACCCCGAGAACAGGGACAGTGTCGGCATAAAATTCTCCCACCTCACAGAATACTGCAGACACTACGAGGAGATGGGGGAGGCACGCTTTAAACTTCCAGCCAGCGGCAGGTACGGGGGCCTCCTCGGCTACTCCCTTGACACCGGGGAATCATTCTTCACAAACGACCCTGCCAGGCACCCGGCAGCCCATGGCATACCTGATGGGCACAGGAGGGTTTCAAAGTTCCTTTCAGTGGCTGTTAAGGATTCAGAGGGAATACTCGGCCAGATAGTCGCAGCCGATCCACCAGAAAACTACGATGAAAACCACCTCAGAATAGCAGAGGAAATTGCAGAACACTATGCAGGGGTCCTCAGGAGGTTCTGGAGGGGCGAAATCCCCCTTGAGTGATATCAGGGAACGATTCATTCGTCGTAGACCCTGACCTTTAGCATCTGGTCTCCCCTTTCTATGGATTCCACAACATCCATACCCCTTACAACCCTCCCGAAGACGGTGTGGACACCATCAAGGTGGGGCTGGGGTGATAATGTTATGAAGAACTGGCTGCCGCCGGTGTCTCTCCCTGCATGTGCCATTGAGAGGGCCCCCTTAACGTGCCTGTTTGGATTTATCTCGCACTTTATGGTGTAACCGGGGCCACCTGTCCCATCGCCCACCGGACACCCACCCTGGATCACGAAGTCGGGTATGACCCTGTGGAAGGTTAGTCCATCATAGAATCCACTGTTTGAAAGCTTTTCAAAGTTTGCAACCGTGTTTGGGGCATCCTCCTCAAAGAGGATCAGCTCTATCTCACCCTTAACGGTTTCAATAACAGCCCTTTTCATTTAACCACCTTAACATAAATATTTATTATCAGTTTAGGTTCAACATTAATACAGTTCCCCATTATAAATTTTTGGTGATATCATGGATTCAGAGGAAATAATTGAACTTGAAGGTAAATTCATCATGCAGACATATACAAGGCAGCCCATTGTACTGTCCCATGGAAAGGGGGCAACTGTATGGGACATTGAGGGCAACTCCTACATAGACTGCTTTGCAGGGGTCGCTGTTAACAGTATCGGCCACGCCCACCCGAAGGTCGCCCTCGCCATCTGCCACCAGGCCCAGAGGCTCATCCATTCATCCAACATTTACTATACCCGGGAGCAGGTTGAACTCGCAAAGCTTCTAACGGCCATATCCCCACATGACAGGGTTTTCTTTGCAAACAGTGGTGCAGAGGCCAACGAGGGGGCCATAAAACTTGCAAGGAAGTTCACGGGCAAATCTGAGATAATAGCAGCTGAGAACTCCTTCCATGGAAGGACGCTTGCAACCGTAACTGCGACTGGTCAGAAGAAGTACAGCGAACCCTTCAAACCACTGCCTGAAGGCTTTAAACATGTCCCCTACGGCGACATTGGGGCAATGGCGGATGCTATAGGTGATGAAACAGCAGCCATAATCCTGGAACCTGTGCAGGGTGAGGGGGGAGTCATAGTCCCACCCAAGGGCTACCTGAAGGATGTTCAGGAACTTGCAAGGCAGAATGATGTGCTCCTGATCCTCGATGAGGTCCAGACAGGCTTTGGACGGACCGGGGCAATGTTTGCATCCCAGTTATTTGGCATAGAGCCAGATATAACAACCGTGGCAAAGGCCATGGGGGGCGGCTATCCAATAGGAGCTGTACTTGCAAATGAGAGGGTTGCAAGGGCATTTGAACCCGGTGACCATGGATCCACCTTCGGGGGAAACCCCCTGGGATGCGCTGCAGCCATAGCCACCATCGAAGTTTTGATGGACGAGAAGCTACCTGAGAGGGCAGCTAAGATGGGTTCATACTTCCTTGGAAGGCTCAGGCAGGTCCTCCATGGATGTGATGCCGTCAGGGAGATACGCGGTGTCGGCCTCATGATTGGAATTGAGATCGATGGTGACTGTTCAGGGCTGGTTGACGCTGCAAGGGAGATGGGGGTCCTGATAAACTGCACAGCCGGCAACGTCATAAGGATCGTGCCGCCCCTGGTAATAAAGAAGGAGGAGATTGATGCGGCTGTGGATGTACTGGGTCATGTGATCTCAGATCTCTGATAGCTCCAGCTTCTCGCACCTGAAGAGGTCTGGCCTATCACCTTTGAATTCACTCAGCCAGGGAGAAAATTCAAGGTCTCCTGACCTGAACCAGCAGAAGTCCTCATGCTCCATGCTCAGCTCAAGGGCACCCCCCTTGACCTCCACAGAGAATATTATATTCACTGATACCTTCTGGGGGAACATCTGCTCATATGCCCCTAGAAGATGCAGGGGCCTGACCATGAGACCCGTCTCCTCATGGACCTCCCTTGAAAGGGCCTCATCAAGTGTTTCCCCTGCCCTCACCTTACCCCCCGGGAGCTCCCAGAGGGATGGGTTTGTGCCGGATTCTCTGGACCTCCTGAGCATTAAAACACCATTCTCGCCCCTTATAAGGGCCCTTACAACTGGAATAAACGGCTTCATATTTTCACACCCTAAGGACTTATATTGTCATTTGGATAAAGATTTGATTAAACTTTAGTAGTTAGGGAGTTACTAGAACCCCCTCGTCTACATATCATTAAATTTAGGAGGATCACCACTAATGTTTCCTGATATTGAGGTTAACGATAAGGGACATCTTGTGATTGGCGGTGCAGATGCAGTTGAACTTGCAGATGAATACGGCACCCCACTGTATGTAATAGATGAGATGAGGATAAGGGAGAACTACCGGAGGCTCCACAGGGCATTCTCAGGTGAATATTCACGTTTCCAGATATTCTACGCCTGCAAGGCCAACACCAACCTTGCAGTCATGAGGATACTGGAGGAGGAGGGGAGCGGAATTGATGCGGTATCCACTGGAGAGATCTACACTGCCCTCCTGGCTGGTTTTGACCCTGAAAGGATACTCTACACAGGTAACAACGTCAGGGACGATGAACTGCAGTTCGCCGTAGATTCAGGTGTCAGGATAAACGTGGATTCAAGGTCACAGCTCCTCCGGCTTTCAGAGATCGCCCCTGAGGGTCTCAGGATATCCTTCAGGGTGAACCCCCTCGTGGGGGCAGGGCACCACGAGCACTGCATCACCGGCGGAGAGATGAGCAAGTTCGGTATAATGGATAGGGAGGCCCCGGAGGTCTACAGGATGGCCATGGACCTTGGATTTGAGCCTGTGGGGATACATGCTCATATAGGCTCAGGTATACTGGACCCTGAGCCCTTCATGCTGGCCGTTGAAACCCTCATGGACATAGCCGGAAGGGTTCATGAGGACACAGGGGTTGAATTCGAGTTCATAGACTTTGGGGGTGGGCTCGGGATACCCTACACACCTGAGGAGGAACCCCTGGATATCGATGAATTCGCATCAAAGATAACAGGACTCTTCAAGGATAAACTCTCAGAGTACGGTCTTGGAAGACCCATGATGTGCCTGGAACCCGGCAGGTACATAGTTGGGGATGCATCCTACCTCCTCACAAGGGTCAACACCATAAAGGAGAGCTACAGGAAATTTGCAGGTGTTGACGCGGGCTTCAACACCCTCCTGAGGCCCGCCATGTATGGATCCTACCACCACATACTTGTGGCTGAAAGACCTCTGGATGAGCCATCTGAGAAGATGGATGTGGCTGGAAACGTGTGTGAATCAGGGGACCTATTTGCAAGGGACAGGCCGCTTCCTGAAATTAATGAGGGCGATGTCCTGGCCATCATGAACTCAGGGGCCTACTCCTTCTCAATGTCCTCCCAGTACAACTCCAGGCCAAGACCAGCCGAGGTCCTTGTGAGGGAGGGTCAGGTTGATGTTGTCAGGGAGAGGGAGACCTTCTCTGACCTCTTAAGGGGACAGAATGTACCTGCAAGACTTCTAAAGAGGTAGATCTGATGACGAAGATGATACTCTTTTCCAAGATGCATGGACTTGGAAATGACTACGTGGTTATAGATGAGAGCACCCAGGAGTGCATATCCGAGGAGGAGAAGCCAGAGTTTGTAAGGGAGGTATGCACCAGGGGATTCTCTGTGGGCGCTGATGGTGTTATATTTGTCCAGCCTCCATCCGGTGAAGGTGATATCCGCTTCAGGATATTCAATGCCGATGGAAGCGAGGCAGAGATGTGCGGAAATGGTATAAGGTGCTTCTCAAAGTTTGTATATGACAATGCCATAGTGAGGAAGAGGAGACTGGAGGTGGAAACCCTCGCAGGTATCAAGACCGTGGAACTGGAGGTCGAGGATGGTGCAGTGGTCTCCTCAAGGGTTGATATGGGTACAGCCACCTTCAAAACAGACCAGATACCCATGGATGTTGAGGAGTATGAGTTCATAGACAGGTTCCTCCCTGTTGAGGGCGAGGACATCAAGCTCACAGCACTAAGCGTCGGGAACCCCCACGCCATAATATTCGTTGACGATGCACGGGGGGTGGACCTTCACAGGCTTGGACCGGCAATAGAGAACCATCCCCTCTTTCCTGAGAGGATAAATGTCCACTTTGTTGAGGTCGTGAGCCCCTCTGAGATAATCATGGTGACATGGGAGAGGGGCGCCGGACCCACCATGGCCTGCGGTACCGGGGCCACAGCCAGTGTAATTGCAGGTGTTAAACTCGAAAAACTGGATGACAGTGTCCTGGTGCACCTTCCAGGAGGGGAACTTAAAATAGATGTCTACCAGGACGGCGCAGAACTTGGGGCCTACATGGAGGGGGATGCCGTCATGGTATTTGATGGTATACTGCTCCGTGATCCATAGGATGGTTTAAAAGGCCCTGTAATTCATTTTTCAAATCCTTGAAAAATGGTAGGGGCCTGGTTTTATCAGGGATCCACTTGGGGATCTCCCATATTGTTTGATTTTTGGGTCGGGGTAACATGTGTCTCTCACTGTTCCATGTGAGAGCATCCGTGATGTCTGGTTCCTTTCCTAAAGTTGGGTTATAATATTGTGCATCTTAATAACACTTCAATTTTTCAGAGGTTTTTGTCTCAAGCTTTTTAAGAGGTGCATGCAGAGCAGACAATTAGATGTGTTTGAGGAATACTTAAAAGGAGCATGAGCATGTTTGCTATGAACAAGCCGATGTCTCCTGGTTTCAGAACTCTCTTCTTAATGTCACGTATGAAGATGAATATAAGGCCAAGGAAACACCCAAGACAAAGAGTTGAAAAAACTTCGATCTTGAAGGAATAATCTGCACCTTTACCCTTGATGTTCTGCATTTCCTCGTTGTTTTCAGTGCTGGTTTGAGCTGCGCTGTCCACGGCCGGAATGTTATATGGTTATTGGTTGATTACAGTAGTGTAACCTGTAAATCTCTTGGAAATTGTGGGGTGTTAATTGTCTATCTTTTTCCCCCGCTGGATCTGCAAGTTCAACACTTTCATTTAGTTAAGTTTAATCTCCTGCTGATAACTTTATGTTGGCTATTTCACCTTCTCTTTTTTATCAAATGCAAGTAAAATTAACGCTGCTATAGTCACTATAGTCATGGTATTTCTTAGTAACGGTGGCTGCCGGGTTAGTATTACTATATAAAATAATAAAGCCAGAGCTATTGTGTAAAACAAAAGTTTTAATCTTCTTCCGGGGGTATCATAGATACTTTGAAGTCTGGCATATCCATAAAGAGTTAGTACAATTAACATGAACATTAACAATCTTAACTCTGAGTATTGGAAAAAATTAAATTCTATGTATAAAAAAATCCCAAAAAAGACTGCAGACAGGAGTAACATTATTCTTTTTTCTTGTTTTTCATTTATATCCATAAATACTCCTCCTATTTCATAAAAATAAAATTAGATATCAGGTATATGTCCACCAACCCTCTTTAAGATGCGCTGTTCCCACGGTGCCTAGATAAGCTGTCCCTAAGAAACCAAACAGCTTACCCACGGGATGATTTGTGTAACCTAGTGCTACACAGACCCAGGCACCTCCATAGTAGACTCTCCACCAGTTAAAGCTTCGGTTGTACCATGTATTCCTGTTCCATCTCCCTTCTCTCTTTAACCTTTGATTTAGCCTGTACTTCCAGTTTTTACCTTTAATGTTCTGCATTTCTTCAGTGGTTAAAGTTTTTACTGTTTTCTGCTTGTACATTGGTTGTCACTGAGTCAATGGTTTAATTCTTTGTATCTATGGTTGTCTTATTGTTGAATATGGGGGCGTAGCCGCTGTAGATTTCTTGGAATTCATTTTATGCTTCTTTTGGTTTGGTTCTGGAGGATATGATCTTGTTTATCATGGCGTTTATCATGGCTCCTATGGTCATAAGTATGAGGGTGGTGAAAAAGGATCCTACTAGAAGTAGTAGTATCCAAGGGCTATTGTGGATCATTGATTCTGGTATTCTTATTGATCCTATTTCTGGTATGAGTCTGATTAATCCTATGAGTAAAGATACTGTGGCTGCTATAATCACTGTTATAATCATGTTAACTGCTTCTTCTTCCTTCTTACTGAAATGTGCAATAAAGAACCCTGCCAGGATAACAAGGGACAATCCTAGAGGGAATGCCACGTCCAATATCAGGGGGATGAGAAGTACTGCCGAACCAATTAACAAGACATATACCCGTTGCATTTTCACATGCCCTCGAATGATATCCATATTCTTCACACCTTATTTCTTCTTGCCTTCACAAAAAATAAGAAGGTGATAACTAATAATATTCTTCATACTTAATCTCTTCATGCCGCATACCTATATCCCACGCGCCGATACCAATCCATATAGCGATCACTATAAGTCTTACAGCGAGCATAATAATAGTCAAAGCCATCAGCATCCAGCGTAAAAATACAGCGCACCATTTGGGCTGTATAAGAGGCCAGATGGAATCCATAATAGGCACGGACACGCACAGGGTACCAACCACACCAATGATAAGAACACCGCCACTTCCATGGATGCCAATGTTTATGCCTCCATTTTTTACCTTTAATGTTCTTCATTTCCTCATCAGTCAGAGTTCTATTGTCTGCCTTCACATCAGAGGCGGTATCTGTCAGGTTATTTATGGAGTCTGATGAGTTTGTATTCTTGTTGCTTTGATCTGTAGTTTCGTTGACCTGTGGATCATTAGGATCATTTATAACCAGTGCATATCCGCTATAAATCTCAGCAAACTCTTCTATATTCATTTCGATGTTCCCGAGGCTTGGATCTGCGAGTTTGATCGTGTCATTGGTGATTCCGTTTATTACGGTGTAGTGTCCCGTGCCGTCATTGATGGTATAGGCGATCATGTTTTCTCTGAGTTCAGATATGTTTAGTTTCATGCCGGTTGCGTTCACTCCCTTGGCCCTGCTGGCTTCCAGGAGGCCCTGCATGGTGGTCCCGTCTTCGGTTGTTCCGGCAAGGCTTGCGAGTTCATCCTCTGTGGTGTTCACTCCGAGTCTCTGGAGGAGGGTGGCGAGTGCTGCGGGTCCGCAGGTGTAGTTCCTTGTCTGGAGGACCACACCCTCAAAATCCACTGTGACATTATCAGGGACCTCCGAGTTATCCTGGACATCAAAGCATGTGGAGTTGTCTGCGCAGACCTCAGCATCCACTCCAGGGTCGTCTGCAGCGGCTGAAGAGTTAACAGACACCGCGAGGAGGAGCACGACCAGCAACAGGACATAAAAACCTCTCACCATGGACACCTCCATTAACTGATAATAATTCTATACAAAAAACTCATATATATATATTACGGATCAGCTACAGCATATTACTTGAAGCGACAGTAAAATTTCATAGTAGGCATATAAATGGGGGACTCGCCATAAATCGATGGGAGATTAAAAAAACTGGAAAAACATGACACACCAGCTCATGGTGGTTATAAAATTCTTTAAATCCTGGCTGTTATCAGGACTATCTCCTCAAAGAAGTACCTCTCACTTGCAGTAACGGACGCATCAAAACCCATACCTGCCAGTTTCTGGAGGGTCTTCTCTGTATCAGAGAGGGAAGACTGCACCAGCTGGACCCTCCCTCTGGGTTTCAGGTGTGCTGGAACTTCGTCAAGGAACCTGTCTATAACCATCCTGCCGTCGGGGCCCCCGTTCCAGGCAAGGTCCAGGACATCCCCTGTGGCATCCTCCTCTGTGGCTGGAAGGTAGGGTGTGTTAAAGAGGATGACGTCAAATTTTTCACCCTCAACCGGCTCAAAGAGGTCTCCATGGAGGATTCTGATTTTAACTCCATTGATAATGGCATTCTCCTGTGCGCACTTAACTGCGGCGGGATTCACATCGGTTGCAGTCACATCCCCCTTCTCTGATGCTTTTATGGCAACAAGTCCTGTCCCGGTACCTATCTCAAGGACACTATCCCCTTCCATGACATCCAGGTTATCTGCAAGGAGGAAGGTGTCCTCTGCCGGCTCATAGACGTTTCTGCATGTTCTTATTTTAATCTCACCGTATCTTATCATTTCATTCTTCACCGTCCTCATCAAGGATGAAGACATCCTCGATATACTCCCTTCCAAGGGCCCTTGTGATTCTGTGGGCAAGGATCAGGGAGGGGCTGTAGCGTCCCCTCTCAAGGGCTATTATGGTCTGCCTTGTCACCCCAACCCTCTCTGCGAGTTCCTCCTGGGTTAATCCGAGTTCCTTCCTGTGTTCCCTTATGAGTGTCCTCAATTCTCCCTCTCCAGCCGGTAGTTTGTCACGGATTTTGCAAGTACACCTGCAATGAGTGCAAGTACAATGAAGGGGTCTACGTGGGGCTTTCCCTGCAGGGAGCTTGAGATGAGTTCTATGAATACTCCAATTACAAGCACTGGCATCATGGCCCATGCGGCGTTTCTTTCTGCTATGGCCTCATGGAGGTATTCCCTCTCATCCCTTTTCACCTTCCACATAACATCAAACATGTCCAGGAAGAGGAATGCAAGCCAGGCACCTGTCACATACATCCTTGTGGTGGTGTTGAGGGGGAGCAGCTGGATCCCAACAAGGAGGATGAGTACGCATGCAAGGTATACTGCACCCTGCCAGGTTTTTATTGAGACCCCCCAGCCACCATACTTTCTTCTACCGAACCATTGGGGTCTTGCTATTATCAAAACAATCACCATGTAAAAAATAGTTTACATAATATTTATAGTTTTCTACTGAATGTGCTGATAAAGGCCAGGTTCAGGAAGACCCTGAAAGATCCTCTATGTGCTCTGCTATTTCAAGTATCTCCTCGGGTCTCAGCTGAAAGACCCTCTTCTCCAGTATTTCAGCTGGAATACTCTGCAGAACTTCATGGAAGCTCAGATCAGTCTTTATTTCATGGAATGATTCTCTAAGGGATTTTGAGGCTTTCTTCTTCCTGTGCTGAAAGAGTGCACGGCATACATCCTCGAGGAATGCCGGTGGCCTGAAACCCGTAGGTTTAAGGGTTACAACTGCAGATTCAACTTTGGGACGGGGGAAGAAACAGCCCGGTTTCAGGTAGTCAACTATTTCAACCTCTGCAAGGAAGTGCACCATGACAGAAAGCCTTGAATAATCCCGTGTACCGGGCTCTGCAACCATCCTCCTTGCAAATTCCTTCTGGTACATGAGAACAGCGAGTTCAAAGTCATGTTCCAGAAGCCTGAAGGTTATGGGGGAGGATATCTGGTAGGGGAGGTTGGATACTACCTTGTTGAATTCTGGGAAATCAACTCTAAGGGCATCACCGACCACCACATCAACGTTATCCGTCTGAACCCGGTCCTTCAGGATCCCTGCAATGAAGGGATCACTCTCAATTGCGGTCACATGACCTGCAAGTTCTGCCATTGGAAGCGTGAGGGTCCCTATGCCCGCTCCTATCTCCAGGACCCTGTCATCCTCCCTGAGGGAAGCGTATTCAAGTATGCGCTGCCTTTTCACCTCATCTATGAGGTAGTTCTGGCCGAGGCTCCTTCGAAGCCTCACACCATACTTCCTCAGCACGTTCCTTGTCTCGGTGTAGAGCCCTGACATAAAAATAGATTCTAATTTTTAAATTGAAGGATCAGCCCCTCCTCTGCTGGGGCGGTCTCGTGAATATGTTGTACTTACGTTTTCCCCGTTTGGCGCCCTCAACATCCAGTTCCATGAGGACCCTCCTGACGATGAGTTTAACAGGGTCTGATAGCATGGGGACCCTGTTCTTTATGTCCTCGAAACTTTCAAAGGGCTTCTCCTCACGGGCCTTGAGAATGTCCCACATGTGCTTTTTACCGATTCCTGGAAGAAGTTCAAGCTGGTGAAGCCTGGTACTTATGGACCCCGCCTCATTGAAGAACTTTACAAACCTGTCCTCATTTGACTTTATTATCTCCTCAACGACGTAGGGCAGCTCAACCCTGGCAGTGGCTGTGAGTTCATTGTGACGGAGCCTCCTGTTTATACGGGCGATCTTGTCCCTTTTACCCTTGCCGATGTAGACCTCCTCGTGGATTTCAAGGTCCACGTCCGGCCTTGGTGTTAACTCAAGGAGGGTGAACTCATCCTTACCCAGTGCCTGGGCAACAGGCCTCTTCTTGAATGTACCGAACCCTTCGCTCATGTAACCAAGTGGAAGGTAATCCAGTATGATAGCGTATTCTTCCATGAAATCACATACTCTAATTTTTTCAGGTCAGATATTATTTTTATTCGACCCGGTATTTATCTATTACCTCGAGTATGCCTGGAAGGTCATTAGCCTTTATGGGAACCCTCTCCTTGGCAAAGATTAAACGAAGGTCGGATATGTCCACGGGCATTATATCCGCAATTTTAACTGCATGCCTCCTTTTGATGTTGGGGATATCCATGAGTTCCTCAACCAGCTCCCTGCTCCTTTCGGGGTCAAGCCTTGAAAAGCGGGTTACATGGTCAAGGACAAGGTTCTGCTCATATGTGAGTTCATGGTCCTCCCCAAATTTTTCAAGGATCTCCTTAACCTCTGCCATAGATACAGGTTCACTTTCCAGAACCTTTTTCCCGATCATGGGAATCACTCTTGCATCTGAAGGTGCTCTGGCCTCACAACAAGCTGTTTATCCTTGTTACCATCCTTCAGGGCAACAACATAGGATTTGCCCATCATACCCACAACACGACCTGTTTTACCATGGAATCGCGGGTGTGGCTGGCCCCTGTGAATGCTCGGGTCAATGATGATGTGTACTAGGTCACCCTCATTGAAGCTCTGTATCTTCCTTGTTATGGGATTGGACCTGCCTGGCCTTTTAACCTTCTGAAGCTTGTATCTTGTTTTACTTCTGAAACCTCTTGATCTTCTCATTCTTTAACCTCCATAAAAAGCCTTCTATGGCTTGTAACAGTCACTAAAACTTTACAAGAATCAGATATCTAAACTTATAAGTTCTCTATTTAATATCTCCATTAATATATATTTTTCCTTATCACGGGTTCTGTATGGCACCGGGGTTTACCTTTTTTTGATCAATCGCTTCCTGATCTTCATCACCGACCTCAAGGACATCAAGGGCCACGCACCTCGCAGGAACACCCAGAACGCTGCTCACACTTGGATCTGTACGCCCAGAATCCCCTGATATAAGCTCCTTTATATATAGACCCCCCTCACCCTTTATTATTAACTCAAGGCAGCCATCCAGCCTCTTCCAGGAGATGTCCAGGACCCTCCTCTCCCTGACCATGTCAGCCCTCCGGTGGGAGACCCTCACAGGGGTTCGCTGTCTTATGGTGTCAAGTGATCCGAGTTTCTTCAGGTCATCATCGGTGACATTCCCATCCAGTTCAACCAGGGCCCGGTAGACCTTGTATCTACTCTGCGATGAGTCCTTCAGTTCAACCTTCCTGTTTCTTGTGGAGAACCTGAGGCCCTCCACCTCAACCATACCCTCTGCCCTGCGGTTAACCTCATCCTCAAGGGATTCAGGGTCCAGACTCCTTATCCTTGGCTCCCTTATCTCCAGGACAAAGGGCCTCCCTGTCCCGAGCATCCTGACATCCACATCCTCCCTGCCTGAGCCATGGAACCTGGCATCACGGCCCCGGGCGGCCTCCAGGATGGGCCCGGATATGAGCTCCTCCACAGAGGTCGGGTACATCTTACCGGTGTAATTGCACCTCTCACAGCCCCTCCCCCTGCACTTCCTGCAGGGCCAGCGGGTCTGGGGGATGCCCCTCACCAGCTTGCGGTACCTTCCCTCAAGGAAGATGGGGTTTATCTGGATCCAGACCCGGATATCCCCTCTGAAGTCCACCATGGCTACCAGGTCGGGCTCCTCAAATTCTGCGCTGCAGCCCAGCAGTTTGAGGACCCTCTTACCAAGTTCACGGTTGAGGTCCCTTTTAAGGCCCTCACCCTGGATTCCGAGGCGCTTTCTGATCTCATCATCAAGTTCCACCATTTCAGGGGGCAGCCTTGTACCCACCAGTACCGATGAGTATTCGAGGCCAAGTTCATCCACCCTCTCCTTAATCATCCCTGCGGCATCATCGATCCTATCAAAGACGTCGCCACAGATCATGCATGGCCCTGAGAGTTCCAGCGAGAATTCCTTCTTGAGTCTATCACCCCTGAGAAGGTTCCCTGGACCTTCAACAACATCAACAAAGTGCCTCCCCAGGCAGTGCAGACATATTCTGGTCTCTGTGATTTCAAGCAGTGCTTCCAGTCTCTTCTGAACATCCATACTGATCCCCTGATGGTCTCTGCTTTTCATTATCTCATGAACTGCCTCATGAGCTGGCCCATGGGTCCGCCCATATTTCTCCTTCCAAGCCCCTTCATGGCCTTTTTGGTGACCCTGTAGTACTTCAGGAGCTCCTTAACGTCCTCGTTTCGCATGCCGGAACCACGGGCTATCCTCTTTATCCTGGAGTGTTTTATGATTTCTGGTTTTTCAAGTTCCTCCTCTGTCATGGAGTCCATTATTATGAGGTACTTCTTTATGGTCTCCTCTGTCATCCTGCTGGCGTCCTTTGGGAGCTTCCCAATACCTGGCAGCATATTCATAACCTGCTGCAGGGGCCCCATCTTACCCATCATCTCAAACTGCACCCTCATATCCTTTAGGGTGAACTTACCTGAGAGTATTGCGTCAAGGGATTCCTCTGCAATGTCCTCCTCTGAAACCTCCTCCACCTTCTCGAGGAGAGTTCTGAGGTCCCCCATACCCAGGAGACGTGAGATGAACCTTTCGGGATCAAAGACCTCAAGGTCGTCTATCCTCTCACCGGTCCCTATGAACTTTATGGGGGCACCTATCTCTGCAACGGCCGAGAGGGCCCCACCACCCTTGGCTGAACCATCAAGTTTTGTCACAATTATTGAACCTACATCCGTTGCCCCTTTGAATGCAAGGGCCTGTTCCCTTGCCTGCTGACCTATAGTTCCGTCGATTACAAGTATGGCCTCATGGGGCTTCACAATGGCTGAAAGTTCCTCCATCTCCCTGAGGAGGTCCTTTTCCTCCTTGTGCCTTCCAGCTGTATCGAAGATTATGACGTCCTTTTTCTGGAAACTGGCCAGTCCCTTCTCTGCAAGATCAAGGGCGTCCCTGGTCTCTGGGTCGCCGTATATGCTTATATCCTGCCCCTCGGTGTACTGTTTCAGCTGCTCAAGGGCAGCAGGTCGCCAGGTGTCTGTACAGACCACTCCAACGGTGAAACCCTTCTTGCGGAGGTACCTTGCAAGTTTACCAATGGTTGTTGTTTTACCGCTGCCCTGAAGTCCGAGGAAGAGTATGCGGTATGGTTTATCATCTATGACAAGTTCATGGCTCTTCTCACCCAGGAGTTTGACCATTTCCTCGTAGACTATGCTTATGATGTGCTCCTTGGGGGTTATCCCCCTGGGGGGTTCCTCTTTGAGTGCCCGCTCCTCAATCGACTTTGACAGGTTGAATACAAGTTTTATGTTGACATCGGACTGGATCAGGGCCCTCTGTATATCCTTTATGACCTCCCTGACGACCTCCTCATCAACAATGGTCATCCCTGCCAGCTTTTTCATAGTTTTACTGAGACTTCTGCCCAGATTCCCAAGCATGGTTTCACCTGCAGTGATGGATAATCATTAACTATTGTTGGGATCAACTTATATATTAAGATCATAGAGTGGGTGATGGGCGTCAGTTTTTGGATCTATATTAAGGCCATTCACCATACTAGATATTGAATTCAATTTTCAACAATCCTGATGCGTGATCGAAATGCTTGATAAACTCAAGGAAAGCCTCAGAAATTCACCTGTGATTAAGAAGGGAGAGTACGACTACTTTGTAAACCCTGTAACCGATGGCATACCCCTCACTGAACCTGAACTCCTGGAGGAGGTTGCTGAGGAGATCGTGAGGAGATTCAGGCCCGAAGCCGATAAAATAATCTGCATAGAGGCCATGGGCATACACCATGCCACGGTGCTATCACTGAAGACAGGAATACCCTTCGTGGTTGTAAGGAAGAGAAGGTACGGTCTTCCAGGTGAGGTCGCCGTCCATCAGATGACAGGATACAGTGAGGGGGAACTCTACATAAACGGTGTTGAGGAAGGTGATAGAGTCGTTGTCATTGACGATGTTGTGAGCACCGGGGGAACCCTGCTGGCGGTCCTGGAAGCCCTCAGGGAGATTGATGTTGATGTCAGGGATGTTATAACAGTCATAGATAAGGGTGAGGGATCCCGGGTTGTGAGGGAAAGGACAGGTTTCAGTGTGAAGAGCCTTGTGAAGGTTGATGTTATCGATGGCAGGGTTAAGGTTGAGGATATCCCTGCCGGGGGGCAGGATTGATTAGATGTCACTCTACAGACTTGAAACTGAAAGGGTCATCGGGGAGATAAGGAAACGCAGTGCCCGGGTCGTGGGCCTCCAGTTCCCTGAGGGGCTTAAAATGAGGGCAGTTGAACTTGCAGAGAGAATAGAATCGGAGACAGGTGCAACTGCCGTCATATCTGCTGACCCATGCTTCGGGGCATGCGATGTTTCAGATAAGAAAATGAGGGGCATGGTTGACCTTATAGTCCACTATGGGCACACACCACTCCCCCTTGACTATGAGGTCCCGGTGATATTCATAGAGGCCGCATCCTCCGTTGAGATCGACCATGTCCTCAGGGAGGCCGCTGAAAGACTTTCAGGTCACAGGAGGATTGGAATCGCAACAACAGCACAGCACCTCCACCTCCTTGACCAGGTAAGGTCATTCCTTGAAGAGAGGGGTTTTGAGGTGGTCACAGGTGAGGGTGTGAACACAGCAGGTGGACAGGTCCTGGGATGCAACTTCTCGGCCATCAGGGGTACTGATGCAGACGCATATCTCTTCCTTGGAAGCGGGAACTTCCACCCCCTTGGAATAAAACTCTTCACCGGCCGGGAGGTTGTAGTGGCTGACCCCTATCACGGTGAGGTGAGGGACATCGAGGAATTCGCAGACCGGGTACTGAGGGTGAGGTTTGCGAGGATAAGCAGGGCAGCTGATGCCAGCAGGTGGGGGGTGGTGGTCTCATCAAAGGGCGGGCAGATGAGGTTTGAACTGGCCCTCATGGTTAAGAAAAAACTTGAGGATGCAGGCAGGGAGGCCATCATACTCCTCATGGAGAACATCTCACCAGCTGCACTCCTCCCCTTCAGGGAACTTGAAGCCTTCGTGGTAACGGCCTGTCCAAGGATAGCCATAGATGATTCACAGCTCTACGACAGGCCACTCCTGAACCCATCAGAACTGGAGATAGTTCTTGGAGAGCGAAGCTGGGACGACTACACACTGGATGAGATAATACATGGATAGCTCGGCATTTTTTTCCCGTTTTTTTCTTTTCCCGGAAACTTTCAGATGAGATAATACAATGGATAGCTCGGCACCCTTCTGTAGGATGTTGATCTGGGACATCCATTTAATGGGGAAAAACTCATATACCATGATGGCTCCACACTGATTAAATTCTCTGATGGAGGCATTTGTTGAATTTAAGTATCTAAGGGGTAGAACCTCCCTGAGGGGTTATAGGGTATTAATGAATATCTAACTGACTTGGAGTGAAATGTCCTTGACCCTGGAGGCCCCATGCAAAAGCATATATATAATCAGATCTAACCATAAATCACTGTAAGGTAATTATTGTTTTTACCTTGAAGAGGTGAATGGATGAAAGTTAAATCTGGGGATATGGTTTTTCCCGGAGATTTTTTGGCTGTAAGCGAAGAGGCCCTTCCATCTGAGGGAACCTACGAGGATGATGGTAAAATAAAATCCCTTGTCGTTGGAGAAGTTTCAAGGGATGACCGGAATAAGAGCATAAAGGTAATATCAAAGCTGAACACACCCCCAACACTTAAAAGAGGTTCAAGGGTCATTGGAGAGGTCATTGATGTAAGGGGTCAGCGGGCCCTTGTGAGGATACACAGCATCAAGGGCAACCGGAGGGCCCTTGCCACATACTTTGTTGGAGGAGTCCACGTTTCACAGGCAAGGAAGGGCTACCTCTCAAAGCTAACAGACGCCTTCAGGATAGGGGACATCGTGGAGGCAAGGGTCACAAGGATCATGGGCCTCGATGGCATAGACCTCCAGACATCAGGGCGTGACCTCGGTGTTATAAAGGCAATGTGCACCCGCTGCAGGCACTTCATGGAAGTGGACGGCAGGGACGAGGTCAGGTGCCCGAACTGTGAAAACCGGGAAAAAAGGAAGCTATCCGTGAATTATGAAGGTTAATAGAGGTAATTCTAATGGAAGTCATTCTAAACAAGAGATATGAGATGGAAATAGTATTCGAGGGAGAAACACACACCCTCTGCAATGTATTAAGGAGCATCCTCATGGAGGATGAAAAGGTTAAGGCAGCAGCATACTCAATAGATCACCCAATAGTGGGGGAACCACAGCTATATATCAGGGCAGGAAGCCCGAAAAAATCACTCAGGGCAGCAGCCGAAACCCTGAGGGACAGATGTGATGAATTCAGGGGCCTCATAGAGTCCCTATAAACTATTTTTCCATGGAGAACCATAATTTCAGGCAGATTAAATCTGAGATAAGGATTCTTGGCATAGATGATGCTCCCTTCACTCCTAGAAGTGATGAGGACGTGCTACTGGTCGGCACAGTATTCAGGGGAGGGCAGTGGCTCGACGGCGTCCTCACAACCACGGTGAGGGTGGATGGTGACGATGCCACCTGGAAGATCATCGAAATGGTGAATGGTTCAAGGCACCTAAACCAGCTTCGTGTAATAATGCTTGATGGGCTGACCTTCGGGGGCTTCAATGTTGTTGACATAGTTGAACTATCAGAGAGGACTGGTCTGCCTGTGATAGTGGTTGTGAGGAAACATCCAGACATGGAGAGAATAAGGAGGGCCCTGAAGCACAGATTTCCCGACTGGAAGGCCAGGTGGCGGATCATAGAGAGGGCCGGCAGAATCCACAGGGTGGAATCTGAGGACCCCATCTACATCCAGACCTCGGGCATTGAACCTGATGATGCCGCAGAGATTGTCAGGCTATCAACAACCCGTAGCTCAATTCCAGAACCAATTAGGGTGGCCCACATAATTGCCTCTGGAGTCAGGTTAGGTGAGTCCAGGGGCAGCGCCTAGAAAAGTCTAGAAAATGATAAATGATGCAGGAGGAGCTTGATTTGAAGGCACCCATGCTCACCGTGGATGTAATCATAAGGTTATCAGGTGATAGAATAATCCTCATAAGGAGGGGCAGACCACCCTACAGGGGTTCATGGGCCATACCAGGGGGGTTTGTGGAATACGGTGAAACTGTTGAGGATGCAGCAGCGAGGGAGGCCCTGGAGGAGACAGGCCTCGAGGTTGAAATCGAGGACCTCCTGGGGGTCTACTCTGACCCCGGGAGGGACCCCCGCGGACACACTGTCAGCGTGTGCTTCACCGCCAGGCCAGTGTCAGGTGAAGCGGAGGCTGGTTCAGATGCTGCCGATGTCGGAATATTCCAAATTGATGATATAAATGATCTTGAACTCGCATTTGACCACAAAAAGATCCTGGATGATTTCAGGAGACATGTGGTGGAGAATAGGTCCTGCTGAGGGCATCTGTCACAGACATCATTCTGATATCATGTCCATGCACAATCAAAATTGTTATAAATGTCCTTGGAGAAAAACTCTAGAAATCAAAAAGGTTTCAGGTTCTCTGACCAGGAGGAAGAAGATGGAGTTTTGTCCTAACTGCGGAGCTGTAATGTTTCCAGAGAAGGGTAAATTTAAGTGTCAGTGTGGCTATGAAAAGGATATCACCGATAAGCTAAAAGAAAAGTACAGTGTCTCAGAGGAAGTTGAGGCGAAGGAGACAATAATATTCACGGGCGAAGATGTAAACACTCTCCCAACCACAAGGGTTGAATGCCCGAAATGTGGTAACATGGAGGCCTTCTGGTGGCTGCAGCAGACGAGAAGGGCTGATGAATCAGAGACGCGATTCTTCAGATGCACACGCTGCAAGCACACCTGGAGAGAATATGATTGAAAAATGGTGAGCAGATGGCTGATGAAGGCTCTGATAATGGTAAGAAAGGCAGGTATTTGGGGGGCCTAAGGGTGCTCCTTAAAAGGGCCTGGGAGGAGTTACATGAGGATGAATCAGAGCATGGATTCCCGGTGACCCTGATCATGGAACACCGTGACGATATACTTAAGTACACTGCAATGGTAGTTGGTGTCATCCTTGTGCTGACAGGCGTAATCACGATCCTCGGATCATCAGACAGGGTTGTTGACAATGTGGTCTCAGGAGAGAACACCGTCATCGCAGCATTCCTCATCCTCACCGGGCTGCTGCTGGTAGGGGCCTTCATGATCCAGAGCATCATAGGGGGCACACCCCTTGGGGGGTTCTATAAACAGGTTAAGAAGGCTGAAAGAGGGGAAGAGAAAGAAGAAGATGAATAGTATATAAATCATGACCCCAATATTTAGCTATATAGGATAAGGAGGACGAAAATGTTCAAGGCAGAATTGAATGACCCTAACATTTTAAGGACGAGTTTCGATGCCATATCATCCATCGTTGACGAGGTTCAGATACAGCTAAGCGCCGAGGGCATGCGTCTGGACGCCCTTGACAGGTCCCATATCACATACGTACACCTCGAACTGAAGGCAGAACTCTTCGATGAGTACGTCTGTGATGAACCAGAGAAGATAAACGTGGACACAGAGGAACTCATGAAGGTCCTCAAGAGGGCCAAGGCAAATGACAGGGTCATACTCTCAACCGATGAGGGTAACCTGATAATCCAGTTCGAGGGCGAAGCAGTAAGGACATTCAAGATAAGGCTGATCGACATAGAATACGAAACCCCAAGTCCTCCTGAGATTGAGTATGAGAACGAATTTGAGGTGCCATTCCAGCTCCTCAAGGACTCAATAGCTGACATAGACATATTCTCAGATAAGATAACATTCCGTGTGGACGAGGACCGTTTCATAGCCTCAGCTGAGGGAGAATTTGGAGACGCCCAGATGGAATACCTCCACGGTGAAAAGATAGGTAAACCTGCAAGGAGCATATATTCCCTTGATAAGATCAAGGAGATGCTAAAGGCAGATAAATTCAGTGAAACCGCAATAATCAACCTGGGAGATGACATGCCCCTCAAACTGACCCTGAAGATGGCGAGTAAAGAGGGTGAACTCAGCTTCCTCCTTGCTCCAAGAATAGAGGCAGAGGAATAACTTAAAGGTGAGGAATGGGGTTGGACGAATTCTTTCAGAAACTAAGGAGGATTCAGAAAAAGGAGAGATCTGAAAGCGGCCTTGCAAGGGTTGGGGATGACTTCTATGAGAGGGTTCACAGTTACATAGAGGACCTCCTTGAGGCCGTTGGCAATGACCCCTTCGCCAAGGAGCACTACCTCATAAGGGACACCCAGAGAATAGCCACTGAGATCTGTGAGAGAAGGGAGCACAAGATAACCGATAGTGCGGTCATGAACGTCCAGAGGTCATACCACCTCTTCAATGGCAAGCCACAGTTTGACCTCCAGGATACAACCCCCCTCAACATGACACCAGAGGAGGAGGAACTCTACTTTTCACTGGTAGAAACCCTGAGGGAATTCAGGGCGAGGATAATTCCCTCCATAGAGGTTGAATCAGACGATGGGAAGTCGGAAGTAAAACATGAGCCATCCTGGAAGGGTGTTCTGGATGATTCTGAACCTCGAAATGACCCCACAAGGTCCTTAAAAACAGATCCCGGGGGAAGTGGAGACGGGGATATTGAGACCGTGCTGATATTCGAGGAGGTACCCGCCAGAATAATGGGTGTGGATGAAAAGATCTATGGCCCATTCCAGCCACAGGACATAGTCACGCTCCCATCACTGAATGCAAATGTATTCATAAATGCAAAGAAGGGTCGGAGGATAAGGTATTCGTAGGGCTTTAATTTTCAGGAGGCTCTCCCAATCTCTGAAGATCCAGCACCCTTCAATGAGAAGCAGAGAAGTCCCTGCGCCTGGTGGATCAACTGGAGGGCCATTTTGAATGTTCGGTGAAACACCAGTGTGCACATACAAAGGTATAAATAGAGATTTGAGATATACTAACCCAGTATAAAAAAAGTTCCAGTTATTTTAAAGGCTTACTTTTTCACTTAAGAGGTGATTAGATATGAAGATTCCTAAGGAAAGAAGAACTTACTGTCCAAACTGTAGAAAACACACCGTTCACGAGGTACTGGAGTCCAAGAGAAGAAAGGCCAGTGAACTTAAGTGGGGTCAGAGGCAGTTCAGACGTGTCACTGCCGGTTACAGGGGTTACCCACGTCCACTCCCATCCGGTAACAAGCCTGTTAAGAAACTTGACCTCAGGCTCAAATGCAAGGAATGTGGAAAGTCACACATCAAGAAGAAATCCTTCAGGGCTGGAAGGGTTGAATACGTATCCTAGAGGTGATTTGTGTGATATTCTACAATACCAAGGGTAACTTTCTCCGTGTTAAATGTCTTGACTGCGGAAACCAGCAGGTTGTCTTTGACAGGGCAGCATCATATGTACAGTGCATAATCTGTGGTAAAACGCTTGTTGAGCCAACAGGAGGAAAATCAAAGATCAAAGCCCAGATTCTAGAGGTCCTGGATTAATCTAGGTGTTTTTCATGGTAAGAAGAAAAAATGAATGGCCTGAAGAGGGTGAACTGGTGGTTGGGACCGTTCACAAGGTCCTCAACTACGGCGCCTTCGCCACCCTGGAGGAGTACCCGGGGAAGGAGGCTTTCATTCACATCTCAGAGGTGTCCTCTGGATGGGTTAAGAACATAAGGGACTTCGTAAGGGAGAACCAGAAGATAGTTGCAAGGGTCCTCCGTGTGAATCCCAGGAAGGGACACGTAGATGTTTCAATGAAAAGGATAAGGGAGGACCAGCGCACAAAGAAGATCCAGGCATGGAAGATTGAACAGAAGGCTGAGAAATTCCTTGAACTCGCAGCAAGGGACCTTGGAAAGGACCTTGACACCGCCTATGAAGAGGTTGGATACGAACTGATGGACATATTCGGGGACCTCTACGGCGCCTTTGAAACCGCTGCAGAGGAAGGGGAAAAGTCCCTCATCGATGAGGGAGTCCCTGAGGACTGGGCAGCCGTTATCACCGAGGTTGCCAAGCGCAACATAACACCACCAGAGGTCCAGATAACAGGATACGTTGACATCAAGTCCTACGCACCCAACGGTGTTGAAATAATTAGGAAGGCACTTAAATCAGCCCAGGATGAGGGCATAACAGTTCAGGCGGTAGGAGCCCCCAGGTACCGTCTTATCGTGAAATCAACTGATTATCTGAAGGCAGAGAAGCAGCTCAAGGAAGCAGCCCAGAAATGCATAGAAATCGTTGAGAAAGAGGGTGGAGAGGGAGAATTCCTCCGTGAGCTCACATGAAGATGAAAAGATGCCGTTCATGCGGAGAATACACCCTGAAGGAGGCCTGCCCACACTGCGGGGGTAGGACAGGGGTCATTTATCCTCCAAAGTTTTCCCCAGAGGACAAGTATGGAGTATACAGGAGAAAACTCAAAAGGGAGATTTACTCTAAGGGTAGTGGTGAATTAAAATGAGGGAAACAATCATAAACGTTCTGGAAGACGTTGAACTCTCCAGCCCCATATTCATCGAGGCACTTCCAGGAATAGGGCATGTGGGTAAACTGGCAGCCGATCACATAATAGATGAACTGGAGGCTGTCAAATTCGCTGAGCTCTACTCCCCATCATTCCCACCACAGGTACTGGTTGATGAGGACGGTATAGTTGAACCCATGAGGAATGAGTTCTATTACCTCAGGGATGCAGGCGAGGATGAGAGAGATTACATAATACTTGTGGGCAACACCCAGGGACTCTCACCTGAGGGACAGTATGAGATCTGCGGCATGATACTAGACTTTGTTGAGGGATACGGCGCCAGGAGGATATTCACCCTCGGAGGCCTCGCAACGGGCCAGCCCGTTGAGAAGGCAAGGGTCTATGGGGCAGCAACCAGCATGGAACTCGTTGAGGATCTCAAGGAACACGGTGTCATCATGAGATCTGCTGATGGAGGCATAATAGGCGCATCAGGACTTCTCCTTGGAATGGGGAGGCTGAGGGGCATGGAGGGTGTATGTCTCATGGGTGAAACACCAGGGTACTTCATAGACGCCGAGGCCGCCCGTGCGCTCCTTGAGGTGCTACTTGAGATGACAAAACTTGAAGTGGACCTTGAAAAACTTGAGGAGCGGGCAGAGGAGACAAAGAAGATGATCTCCAAGGCCCAGCAGATGGAGCAGGAAATGATTGAGAGGATGAACCTCAAACCAGGGGAAGAGGACCTACGTTACATAGGCTGAACCCCACCACCTATTTTTCTGGATGATCAGATGATCATAAACGCTGACCTTCATATCCACAGCTGCTTTTCAAGGGCAACGTCCCGTAACATGGTTATTGACAACATAGCACCCCAGGCACGCCTCAAGGGCCTTCAGATTGTAGGGACAGGCGACGCACTTCACCCTGGATGGCGGAAGATCATAGAGGAATCTACGGAATATGAGGGGGACGGGATCTACGGGCGCGAGGAGTGCAGCTTCGTGATAACTGCAGAGGTCGAGGATTCAAGGAGGGTCCATCACCTCCTCATAATCCCATCACTTGAGGCCGCAGAGGAGATCTCTGAGAGAATGCCCTCAGCCAGCACCACGGATGGAAGGCCCAGGGTGAGGATGGACGGGGCCCAGATCCTGGAACTTGTACATGAATACGATGGCATGGCAGGGCCAGCCCACGCCTTCACACCATGGACCAGCATGTACAAGTCACATGACAGCTACATGGACTGCTACGGCGCAAGACCAGACTTTCTTGAACTGGGCCTCTCAGCAGATACTGACATGGCTGATAAGATATCTGAACTTGCAGACATACCCTTCCTCACCAACTCTGATGCCCATTCACCATGGCCCCACAGGCTGGGCAGGGAGTTCAATCAGTTTGAGATGGAGGATGTATCCTTCACATCCCTTAAGAGGGCCATAGGCAAGTGCAGGATAAGGGCGAACTATGGACTTGACCCGCGCCTCGGAAAGTACCACATGACTGCATGTACCAGATGCTACCGCATCTACAGTCCAGAGAAGGCTCTCGAGATGGATATGAGGTGTCCATGTGGGGGTAAAATCAAGAAGGGTGTGGATTACAGGATATACGAGCTTTCAACATGGGATGAACCCCACCACCCACCACACAGGCCACCCTACGTACACCTGATGCCCCTTGCAGAGATCATAGGCATGAAGTATGGTAAGGGTGTAACCACAAAATTTGTCCAGGGAATCTGGGATAAACTTGTGGGGGAATTTGGAACAGAGATCAGTGTGCTCCTGGATGCTCCACTTGAGGATATTGCAGCTCTTGATGCTGGTGTTGCTGTTGCGGTCGAGGCATTTCGCAATGGTTCACTGACTGTGATACCCGGTGGCGGGGGGAAGTATGGTGAGATAAGGTTCCCTGCAGAGACCCTTGACGCCTACTTCCGATAGTCATGAGGGACATGCAGTCGGTAAACCTCTCGCCTCTCTTTACTCATTATAACAGGATCATCGGGCATGCTTTGATGGATTTCCTTATTTATTTCTGGCGACACTGCAGGGTCTGAAAAGGTATCACTGCAGACTCTTCCAATTCTCTGGAGTCTCTTAAAATTAAAATTAAGTTGGACGGACCCGCCGGGATTTGAACCCGGGACCTTCAGATTAGGAGTCTGATGCCCTATCCTGGCTAGGCTACGGGCCCCGTTTCCTTCGCACCTTTTTTAGCGGACCCGCCGGGATTTGAACCCGGGACCTTCGGATTAGAAGTCCGACGCCCTATCCTGGCTAGGCTACGGGCCCTGACAAAAGAGTAAAGAAATATTTGATTTTCTAATATATAAACTTTTACATGTAGATGGGTGTCTCGGCCTCTCCCTGCACGGTCTCTGCGAGCTTCTTGAGGCGTGACTCTATGGCCTGCGCCTCCTGGAGTAGAGGTTCAGGGTCAACACTTGTACCGAGCATTTCATTCAGGATCTCAACGACATTCGCAGCAGCCCTTGGGTCCGGGTAGGGGTTAAGGATCTCTGCAAAGAGGCATGATGCAGGTATATCATTAACAGCACACCTTGTAAGGAGGGTCCCTGAAATACCATTGAGATTGCCGAAGGGGACTATTGGTATGCCGAGGTCTGCAAGCCTCTTGATTACGTCCTGTCTGTTACCTGCACCTGCCACTGGCTCTGACTTCTCACGGACAACCATGCTGTTAAAGGTTATCAGCTCCCTGCTCTTATTGCGGACCATCCACTCCACGATGGCGTTTGTCATGTCATAGACCACTGCAGGTGGGAGGATAAAGTCTGAGAGGAAGAGGACTATCCCATCACCCTCATATATCCTGAAGGGGTGTATTGCAACACCCTTATAGAGGACAGCCAGGGGAGGGAAGTACTTTGAGTCAATGTAGCCTATCTCCCTCATCTTGAGATCCTCAACCAGAAGCCACCCAATTATGTTACCTATGAGGCCAACTCCTGGAGAGCCCTCAAGGACTACAGCGTCCTCAACATCCTCTGAATATATTGTACAGCACTCTGTTTCTGTTTTAATCATCATGGAGCACCACCAGCCCCTCCAAGGTTTTTACCGGTCATGGGGTCAATGTATATCTCTCCGACGGTTTTTCCACCCATCTCAACTGGAACAACATAGACTAGTTTGCCGTTCATTTTAAGGAGCCTTGGTGTCCCTGCAGTGGCACCCTCCTGCTTTATATATGTCTGGGCAATACTCTTGGCCTCTGAATAGGATATCTTCACATTCACTCCTGAACCCCCACCTGAGGTTGAACCACTGCCACCCTGTGATGATGCGGTTGAGGGCGATTCACTGTGGACGCTTGACTCCCCCTGCTGCGGCCCCTGATCCTGACTGCTCTGGGGACTTGTGAATTTCCACAGTGCCTCGGAATTCTGACTCACCTGATAACCTGCAGCAACAGCTCCAATTATCAGGACTATTGCCACCGATGCTAGAACCTTTGAGTTTATCATCAACTCACCTTCCTGGTGTTAACAACACATAATATATGTGGATACGGATATATAACATTCAGTATTACTTGATAAAAAATTAATATTATAAACCCGGTTTTCTACTAATAATAAATCATCCCCAAAATGATATAAATAGTTTTCACTTTTTTTATAATTGAAAAACTTATAACATTTAAAAATAGTTATAATATTGAAGGTTTTTTGAACTTTAAAAACAAGAGGTGATACATTTGAGCGAAAGGATTGTTATATCGCCGACATCACGACAAGAAGGACATGCAGAACTTGTCATGGAAGTCGATGATGAGGGAATCGTGACAAAGGGGCGATACTTCAGTATTACTCCTGTCAGGGGCCTTGAGAAAATAGTGACAGGCAAAGCACCTGAAACAGCACCTGTCATGGTCCAGAGGATATGTGGAGTATGCCCCATACCACACACCCTGGCTTCCGTTGAGGCAATAGACGACTCCCTTGACATTGAGGTTCCAAAGGCCGGAAGACTTCTCCGTGAACTTACACTTGCAGCACACCACGTAAACAGCCACGCAATACATCAGTTCCTCATAGCACCAGACTTCGTACCTGAAAACCTCATGGCAGACGCAATAAACTCAGTCTCTGAGATAAGGAAGAACGCACAGTACGTAGTTGACATGGTTGCAGGTGAAGGTATACACCCATCCGATGTGAGGATAGGTGGAATGGCCGACAACATAACAGAACTTGCAAGAAAAAGGCTCTATGCAAGGTTAAAACAGCTCAAACCAAAACTTGACGAACACGTTGAGCTCATGATAGGATTAATCGAGGATAAGGGCCTTCCAAAGGGCCTCGGAGTCCACAACCAGCCAACACTTGCAAGTCACCAGATCTACGGTGACAGGACAAAATTCGACCTGGACAGGTTCACCGAGGTCATGCCTGAGAGCTGGTACGATGACCCTGAAATAGCCAAGAGGGCCTGCTCAACAATACCACTCTACGATGGAAGAAACGTGGAGGTCGGTCCAAGGGCAAGGATGGTTGAATTCCAGGGATTCAAAGAGAGGGGTGTTGTTGCACAGCACGTTGCAAGGGCACTTGAGATGAAAACTGCACTCGCAAGGGCAATTGAAATCCTTGATGAACTCGACACATCCGCACCTGTAAGGGCAGACTTTGATGAGAGAGGCACAGGTAAACTGGGTGTAGGTGCCATTGAAGCTCCAAGGGGACTGGACGTCCACATGGCCCAGGTAGAGAATGGTAAGATACAGTTCTACAACGCACTAGTCCCAACAACCTGGAACATCCCAACAATGGGCCCTGCAACTGAGGGATTCCACCATGAATACGGACCACACGTTATACGTGCATATGACCCATGTCTCTCATGTGCAACACACGTAATGGTTGTTGATGACGAGGACAGATCAGTAATCAGGGATGAAATGGTCAGACTCTAAGGGAATAACATGCCATACGACGCTGAGATTCTAGTGGTGGGCTGTGGAAACATCCTGTTCAAGGACGATGGATTCGGCCCAGAGGTTATCAAGGCCCTTGAAGAGTACTTCAAGGATAGGGAAAAACCAGATAATGTCATGTTCATTGATGCTGGGACTGGCGGTCCACACTTTGTCTTCTCCCTCCCTCATGAGGAGTGGAAGAAGATGATAGTCGTGGATGTTGTTGAATTCAATGCAGAACCCGGAACACTCAGGAAATTCGATGTCACTGAGATTCCAAAGGGATCCTATGAAAATCTGCACACATGGCCAGTGAGCCAGCCCCTCCATGAACTCAGTGAAAGGATTGATGTTGTGGTAATAGGGTGTAAACCCAAGGAGATATCAGCTCCCAATGTGGAAATGGGCCTCACACCCCCAGTAAAAAAGGCTATTCCCAGGGCCATTCAGATGATCTTAGATGAGATTGGGGTTTCTAAATGAGCTTAATTGCCCGAATCAAAAGATTTTTAGGATTGGAGGCTGAAGCTAAGAGGGAAGAACCCGAAAAAGAAAAATCGGAACCTGTTGGAGCTTCAAAAGAGGAGGTTGAAAAAGTGGCTGAAGAAAATGCAAAACCAAGAATAGGTTACATCCACCTGAGTGGATGTACCGGAGATGCCATGTCGTTAACTGAAAATTACGACATTCTAGCAGAATTACTCACCAACATGGTGGACATAGTATACGGACAGACCCTGGTGGATCTCTGGGAGATGCCAGAGATGGATCTGGCCCTTGTTGAGGGATCTGTCTGTCTGCAGGACGAACACAGCCTGCACGAACTCAAGGAACTCAGGGAGAAGGCAAAACTCGTCTGTGCCTTCGGTTCATGCGCAGCAACAGGCTGCTTCACAAGGTACTCAAGGGGTGGACAGCAGGCACAGCCATCACACGAGTCCTTTGTACCAATAGCAGACCTCATAGATGTGGACCTCGCCATTCCAGGGTGCCCACCATCACCTGAAATAATAGCAAAGACGGTCGTTGCACTCATCAACAATGACATGGAATACCTCCAGCCAATGCTGGACCTTGCAGGCTACACAGAGGCATGCGGATGCGACCTCCAGACAAAGATCGTGAACCAGGGTCTATGCACTGGATGTGGAACATGCGCAATGGCATGCCAGACAAGGGCCCTTGACATGACCAACGGAAGACCCGAACTCAACAGCGACCGCTGTATAAAATGTGGAATCTGCTATGTGCAGTGCCCAAGAAGCTGGTGGCCAGAAGAACAGATCAAAAAGGAGTTAGGGCTATAGGAGGCTGGAAAAATGGTTTTAGGTACTTACAAGGAAATAGTTTCCGCCAGATCAACTGACAGAGAGATTCAGAAGTTAGCCCAGGACGGAGGAATAGTTACAGGTCTTCTAGCATACGCCCTTGATGAGGGCATAATCGAAGGCGCAGTTGTTGCAGGACCTGGAAAGGAGTTCTGGAAGCCAGAACCAATGGTCGCCATGACCTCAGATGAACTCAAGGCGGCTGCAGGTACCAAGTACACATTCTCACCAAACGTCCTGATGCTCAAGAAGGCAGTGAGGCAGTACGGTATAGAGAAACTGGGTACAGTTGCAATACCCTGCCAGACCATGGGTATAAGGAAGGCCCAGACCTACCCCTTCGGTGTCAGGTTTGTTGCAGATAAGATAAAACTTCTGGTCGGTATCTACTGCATGGAGAACTTCCCATACACATCACTGCAGACCTTCATCTGTGAGAAACTCGGATTAAACATGGAGCTCGTTGAGAAGATGGACATAGGTAAAGGAAAATTCTGGGTCTACACCCAGGACGATGTCTACACACTCCCCCTCAAGGAGACCCATGGCTACGAACAGGCAGGATGCAAGATATGCAAGGACTATGTGGCTGAACTGGCAGACGTATCAACAGGTTCAGTGGGATCACCCGATGGCTGGTCAACAGTCATAACAAGGACCGATTCAGGGGACTCAATATTCAAGCAGGCAGTTGAGGCAGGTCTATTCGAGACCAAACCAATAGAGGAAGTCAAACCTGGCCTGGGACTTCTTGAGAAACTCGCTGCACAGAAGAAGGAAAAGGCAGAGAAGAACATCGCTGCAAGGAAGGAGATGGGATTACCAACACCATACTGATCCCATCCCTGAATTTTTCTATTTTTCAGAACATTCAATCCATTCAACTGCATCCTCAAGTTAACTATTCTGTTATGACCGTGCAGCCGTCCTCCTCAACGATGACTGTATGTTCCCACTGGGCGACCATTGCACCGCTTTTTTCCCTGAGGACATGGTAGGGATATATTGCCCTTGACTGTATCAGCATCCTCATGGAGGCATTCAGTCTCTTTGCATCGAAGTACTCCTCAAGCCACCGCTGTGCAAAGGGCAGGGCATGATACTCCTCCTTTATTTTACCCAGGACCCTCCTGGCATGGACAAGCCGGAGGGGCCTCTCCCTGAGGAACCTGAATATGTAGGTCTGTGGCATATCCGTCACAAGGCCCACACCATCTGTGGCAAAGGGTTCAATCGCCAGGACGTCCCCCTCCTCCAGCTGATGAGTGTTCCTTTCATTTATATTTGGTATTGATAGTCCTGAGTGCAGTATCCAGCGATCCATACTGTGCCCGGTCAGGTTGGAAACAGGATTCATGCCATGGGATTGAATGGTCTCCTCGATTACCCGCCCAAGTTCTCCAACCTCAACACCGTCCCTTATGGTTGAAATGGCATTCTCAAGGGCCTCCCTTGCAGCGTCCATCATCTCGTGGCACTTATCATCAACATCCCCAACAGGAACCGTGATGGCGGTGTCAGCTATGAATCCATCCACATGGGCGCCTAGGTCCAGCTTAACAAGGTCGCCATCCCTTATCATACTATCATCTCCTGGTGGAGATGTGTAGTGTGCCGTAACTTCATTCACCGAAACATTGCATGGAAAGGCTGGCCTGCCACCCTCCTCCATTATACGGCTCTCAACATAATCTACGAGTTCTATTATGGGTAAACCGTCCCTTATTATCCTTGAAGCTTCCCTTCTGACCTTTGATACAATTTTACCTGCCTTCAAGTATGACTCGATCATCTTTATCACTGATCCTGTTCTGCTATTTATTTAAATGAGAACTTATATATACACTAAACAATATGATGCAGGGGGACGATAAATGGCGAGCACGGCAACGATACCTCAGAATGTTTTGTGGCTCATAATCTCTATACTAGGTTTTATAACGGTGATAATCGTGGCTGTACAGTGGAGAAGGGTGAGGGAATCTCAGAACGACATCATGCTTCTTGAAAAACAGATTGAACTCAAGAAGATAACCCTTGTTGAGAATGACCTTCATGCAAAGCGTCTGATGGAGACAACGATACCCCTCCCCAAGGATAAACAGGATAAACTGGCATCAATAAGGAAGAAAACATCAGAGATAATGCATGAGGTGGGTTATCTCCAGAGCGAAATAAGTGAGAGACTGGCCCTTCTCGAGGCCAAGACAGAGTTCAAGAAACTCGAAAAGATGCTTAAGGAACTTGAGAAGAAGGAAGCAGAGATCAATTCCAGACTTAAAATGTAATGGGAGGTTTAAAGATGGGACCGGTGGAGCTTCTTGCAATCCTGATACTTGCAGGAGCCATAGTAGTCCTGATCTACTACTACCTGATGGAATCAGGAAACATAGGATCCGTAACAAGAGTATATGGTGCTGGTGAAGCCACAGCTGAAGGGAGGGAAGGTTACATGGCAGGTGTTGGAGAGAAGATGTCAGATGTGAGTGACAGGATAATGGGCAAGGTCAGGGAGGTACCCATAAGCACGGATGTCATCTCAAACAAGATAGACGCCTTCCTCAATGAGAAGAGCGATGAGCTCATAGAGGACTGGTCACTTGCAACCATGGATGACATATCCAAACTTGAGAAGAGACTCGACCTTGTATCAAGGAACATAGATGAACTGGAGCAGAGATTCAACGAGTACAGGGGTTACACCAATAAGAAACTTGAGTCCCTTGACAGGAGGCTCAGGAGGCTTGAGGAAAAGGAGGAACAGGACTGACCACAACCTTTATATATTAAAATAACAAATCTAATGTTTAGCGGGGTGGGGTAGTCTGGTGATCCCGCGGGGCTCATAACCCCGAGATCCCTAGTTCAAATCTAGGCCCCGCTATTAGTTCTATGATTATTTACCGGGCAAGCCGAAGGGCAGCTGACGGTCCCTCTGGGGGCTGAGGAAACTCCACCCATCATACAGAACCGTGGTGCCGTGAGGCATCAGCTGAGAGGCTGGACCCTGGAGCAGAAACGACACGTCTCCTGGTGGATGATAATGAAGCTTCACCCTCAAGGAGCAGACTGACATCAGGAGGACCGGTGAAACGGCCATTCCACGGGATGCAAGGACAAATGCTGCCTGTGATTACTGTAGGAGGCAGAGGTAGTCCGCCCAGATGAATGCTGCCGAAACAGAAGGTGGGTTACTCTCGGCATGCCCGGCTTCAAATCTTATCTGGCCTACTATGATAACCTGTTTTAATACCGCAAGTGTCTTCTTCAGAACATGATTTCAGGATTTGCAGGATTTTAATGTTTATGTGTTTCAGAACTAATTAGACTGTTTCAGGTTACTAAAATTAAAAATAGGGATTCAGTGGATTATGGCATCCTTCACCTTATCGAAGAAGCCCTTATCCTCATGGATCTCATCACCACTGATACTTGCAAATTCCTTGAGGAGCTCCTTCTGTCTGGGGCTCAGTTTTCTTGGTGTCACAACCTTGACCTTAACGTACAGGTTCCCGTAGCCATTCCACTTTAGGTGGGGCATCCCGTGGCCCTTAACACGGAAGGTTGTACCGCTCTGGGTCCCTGCAGGTATCCGGAGTTTCACTGGTCTGTCAAGGGTTGGAACCTCAACAGTGTCACCCAGGGCTGCCTGGACGAAGCTTATGGGCTTCTCGGTGTACAGGTTGGCACCATCCCTCTGGAAAATACTGTGGGGCTTCACCTTGATAACCACGTAGAGGTCACCTGGTTCTCCACCACGAAGACCCATCTCCCCCTCACCGGGGATCCTGAGCCGGGATCCTGTCTCAACACCTGGAGGGACCTTCACATGGATGGTGCTGGTCTTCCTGACGGTACCCCTACCGTTACAGTTACTGCAGGGTTTCTCAACCATTGTACCCTCACCATGACAGTCAGGGCAGGTTGTTATGTTCATCATCTGGCCGAGGATGGTGTTCCTAACCTGCCGCACCTGTCCACTACCACCGCAGGTCTGACAGGTCCTCGTACCGGTTCCTGGTTCGGCTCTGCTACCATGGCACACCGGACACTTCTTTGTGTGGGGAACCTTTATATCGGTTTCAAGACCACTGTAGGCATCCTCAAGGCTTATATCCAGGGTGTAGGTTATATCCGCGCCTCTCTGGGGCCCGTGCCTTCTTCCCCCACCAAATCCGAACATGTCAAATATGCTTCCAATGTCAAATCCCAGGCCGCTGAATATATCCTCAAAGTTGATGTTGTTGAATATATCCTCCTGACTGAAGCCCTCCATTCCAGCATGGCCGAAGCGGTCATACCTCTTCCTCTTCTCATCATCAGACAGGACTGCGTAGGCTTCACTTATCTCCTTGAACTTTTCGGCTGCATCAGGGTCATCACTGACGTCAGGGTGGTACTTTCTGGCGAGCCTCCTGTAGGCCTTCTTTATCTCCCTCTTATCGGCGCCCCTATCCACACCGAGGATCTCATAGTAGTCACGTTTAGCCATCGATTTTCACCTGTATACTCTAGAAACAGTATCCTAGGAATTAGTTGTTTATCAACAATAAAAAAGGTGGGGTTGGGAGGGCTAATTTTTAACCTCAAAGTCTGCATCTATTGTGTCATCGCCGCCCTGGTTTTCACCGGTGGATGCGGTGCTGTCTGTCTGCTGCTGTGCTGCCTGCTGATATATAACTGCTCCGATCTCCTGGACCGTCTTTGTGAGCTCCTCTGTCTTTGATTTTATCGCCTGGATGTCGTCTCCTGCTATGAGTTCCCTGAGTTCACTGACCTGTTTCTCAACCTCTTCCTTCTTCTCGGCTGGCACCTTGTCTCCGAGTTCATCCAGGGTCTTTTCTGCAGTGTAAATCATGGAGTCTGCATTGTTCCTTATTTCGATTTCCTCCTGTTTTCGTCTGTCCTCCTCCGCGTGTTTCTTGGCCTCCTCTATCTTCTGTTTTATCTCCTCCTCGGAAAGCTTGTTTGGGGCTGTTATTGTTATGGCCTGTTCCTTACCTGTTCCAAGGTCCTTTGCTGAAACGTTCAGTATACCGTTTGCATCGATGTCAAAGGTCACCTCAATCTGGGGTACTCCACGGGGTGCCGGTGGTATGCCAACGAGCTGGAATCTTCCAAGGCTTGTGTTGTCTGCGGCCATCGGCCTCTCACCCTGGAGGACGTGGATGTCCACTGATGTCTGGTTGTCTGCTGCGGTTGAGAATATCTGGCTCTTCTTGGTGGGTATTGTGGTGTTCCTTTCTATCAGCTTGGTGAAGACTCCGCCGAGGGTCTCTATACCGAGGGACAGTGGTGTTACATCGAGAAGTACCAGGTCCTTTATCTCACCTGCAAGGACACCTCCCTGTATGGCTGCACCCATGGCAACGCACTCCATGGGGTCTATTCCCCTCTCGACGGGTTTTCCTATGAAGTCCTCAACAAATTTCTGGACGATGGGCATCCTTGTAGGTCCACCGACAAGTATTATCTTGTCGACGTCCTCCCTGGTCATCTTGGCGTCCTTAAGTGCCTGTTCCATGGGCCCTGCACATCTCTGAACTATAGGGTCAACGAGTTCCTCCAGCTTGGCCCTTGTTATTGTCTTTATGAGGTGTTTTGGTCCGTCCTGTGCCACTGTTATGTATGGGAGGTTCACTTCGGTTGTCAGGGTTGTTGATAGTTCTATCTTTGCCTTCTCGGCGGCCTCCCTCAACCTCTGGACTGCCTGGTCGTCCTCCATGAGGTCTATGCCTGTCTCCTTTTTGAATTCATCGGCAAGGTAATTCATTATTGCATTGTCCATGTCGGTTCCACCGAGCTGGGTGTCACCACTGGTTGATCTAACCTCAAAGACTCCTCCACCGAATTCCATTATCGTAACGTCCAGTGTACCTCCACCGAGGTCAAAGACCATTATGACCATGTCCTCGTCTTCCTTGTCAAGCCCGTAGGCCAGGCTTGCGGCTGTTGGCTCGTTGACGAGCCTCACAACGTCAAGGCCGGCGATGGTCCCGGCGTCCTTTGTGGCTGTCCTCTGGTTGTCGTCAAAGTACGCCGGCACAGTAATCACTGCCTTGTTTATCTCCTCTCCCAGGAAGGCCTCGGCATCCTTTTTGATCTTCTGGAGGATGAATGCTGAGATCTCCTGTGGTGTGTACTCCTTGCCCTGAACCTTAACCTTCCTGTCTGTACCCATACTCCTTTTTATTGCTGTTATGGTGTTCTCAGGGTTTGTGACTGCCTGGCGCCTTGCAGGTTCACCCACCAGCATCTGTCCGTCCTCTGTGAATGCCACGCAGCTTGGGAATGATTTACCGTACTGTGATGCACCCTCTGCACTGGGTATGATGGTTGGTTTACCGCCTATGAGAACTGCGGCTGCAGAGTTACTTGTTCCAAGGTCAATACCGAGAATTTTTTCTTTCTTTGTCATGTGATCACCTCAAATCAGCTTTTCTTACATACCTTAACAATTGAGTGCTTTATTATGCGGTCGTTCAGTTTGTAACCACGTGATAACTCCTCGATGATGACACCATCCTCGTATCCGTCATGGTCCTCAACCATAACTGCCTCGTGGAGGAATGGGTCGAATTTTTCCCCCTCTGCGGGTATCTCACTGAGTCCCTCCTTTGTGAGGGTGTCCCTGAACTTCCGGTAGATGACCTCAAGGCCGTCCACGCTGCTGTCCTGATTTTCAATGGCCCTCTCAAGGTCCTCGTAGACGTCAAGGAGCTTGAGTATGAGTTTTTCGTTGGCGTTTTTTATTAGTTCGATTTCCTGTTTCTCCATCTGTTTCTTGTAGTTGTCGAAATCTGCCTGGAGTCTCTGTAGGTGAGAGGTGTACTCCTTGATTTCCTCTTCCTTCTTTTGGATTTCGTTTTCGAGTTCTTCCAGACGCTCCGTGAGTTTCTCAACTTCCTTCTGGCATTTCTCTGGAGATTTAGAATCAGTTTTTTTATCTTTGCACATCAGTTCACCTTTGATTTTTTACAGAAATTAAAGTTACCGGAGGTTACCTATAACCTTATAGCTATTATACTTACAAAAGGTTATATAAACCTTTCGACATAATCTACATGATGAGCGGAAAATCCACTGAAAACCAGAACATGGAAGTTATACTCGACGTTATGGGCTGCAAGACCCGAAGGGATATCATAAACCTCCTGCGTGAGGAGCCAAGATTTGTCAGTGAGATATCCCGGGAGCTGGATATAGGCCAGAAGGCCATAATAGAGCACCTCAGGGCCATGGAGGAGGCAGGGATACTGAGTTCCTTCTTCAAAAAAATAGAGAGGGGAAGGCCCCGCAAGTACTATGACATCTCAAGGGACATCCACGTCAGCATAACAATAAACAGGAACACCTTCAGGGTTGACGTCATGGATGACCTCCTAAACAGGAAGCAGCTACCTCCCGGAGATGAATGGTCACGACTACTCAACATTGAAAATAAGATAAAGAGGGGTCAATGGGAGGCAGTTGAGGAGTTAAAGAACCTCATAAGGCTCTATGATCACCTTAAGAGGAGGGCCGAGGACCTGCTGATGGAAGCAGAGATTCGAAGGAAAATGGAGTGACGTTGTTATTCCCACAGGGGCCCTGTTTTATAATGTTGAAGCTTATTATCTCCTAGTCTCTGCTCTGACAGTGTCTCAACCCCTAACGGTATCTGAGAGCTACGGCCACGGCCTGTCCCAGGGAAACTGAGCCATCACCTGCACAGGAATTCCTGTGCTGGATGAACCTGTAACCCCTCTCTGTGACGTAATCCCTCACAGCGAGACTTATGGCCTCATTATAGAACACGCCACCGGTTCCACCGATACACTTCACTCCAGCATCATCTGCTGCAAGTACCGCCATCTCTGCAAGGCCCTCTGCAACAGCTTTCTGGGCGGCATGGGCTATCTCTGATCTATCCTCACCCCTATCAATAAGTTCCATGACATCCAGCAGGATGGCTGATGTGTCCAGGATGTACATCCCACCTTTTTCTTTAACCTCAAAGGGTATACTCAGCCTTCCAGAGGCTCTGAAGGCCTCGGATTCAAGTTTCATTGCACACTCACCCTCATAGGTCCTTTCACCGCAGATCCTGAGGGCTGCTGAGATGGCATCAAGCACACGGCCGGTGCCTGTACTTATACCTGTATTCAGCCCGGACTCCAGCTGCCTCATCACCACATCGATCTCCCTCTCCCCGTGGGGGAAGTAGTCAGAGTACCTCTCCCTGAATAGCTCCCTCAGATCTCCATCATAGCGCCCCCTCAACATGGAGAGGAGCATCCGCGCCGGGTACCTTGTCGCAAGGTCACCGCCCGGCATTCTCTGGGGCATCAGACTCCCCAGTCTCTCATAATCTGGACCATGGCAGTGGAGTATCTCACCACCCCATGATGTGCCGTCATTACCGTAACCAACACCATCTGCAGCTATGCATATGAACTCATCAACACCACCATCAAGCATCAGGGCAAGGGCATGGGCGTGGTGGTGCTGGACCCTCAGGACCTCTGCAGAAAACCTGCTGGCGAGTTCCTCAGCATAGGATGTCGTGAGGAACTGGGGGTGCAGGTCACAGGCTATAACATCAACAGCATCTGTCCCGGTTATGTCCATGAGATAATCCACAGCGTCCTTCAGGAATAGGAGGGTGTCGTACCTTGAGGTGTTACCTATGTGCTGGGAGACATAGCACTGACCACCCTTCAGCACCGAGAATGTAACGTCAAGTTCTGGTCCCAGGCAGATTGCCGAGACATCACCTGTGATATGGGAGATATCGTAGGGTTCAGGGGCGTATCCGCGGGACCTCCTTATGAATGCCATCTCACCACCCCTGAAACGGACAACAGAGTCATCGCAGCGGTTCACAATCCTCCGGTCATGGAGCAGGAAATAATCTGCTATCCCCTGAAGCCCCCCTATGATCTCAGTGTTCTCTATGAACATGGGGTCCCCTGGCCTGTTTGCAGATGTCATCACATAGGCAGGCGCCTCTGTGTACCTTAGGAGGACATGGTGAAGACCAGAGTAGGGTAACATGGCCCCTATGTTATGGAGGCCCGGTGCAACAGAGGGGGCCAGGCAGTAGTCACGGCTTTTTTTCAGAACCACGATGGGCCTCCTCCTTGAGGTGAGGGCCTCCTCCTCCACGTCTGATATGGACGCATAGGACTCTATGGATTCAAGGTCAGGGGACATGCATGCGAAGGGCTGATTTGGTCTTCCGAGCCCTGAACGGAGCCTTTTAACTACATCATCCTCATCGGCACGGCAGACGAGGTGCGTCCCGCCGATCCCCTTAACTGCAAGTATGTTGCCATCATCAAGGAGTTCTGCCGCCATTTTAATGGGGTCAGGGGTCTTCAGGATTCCATCCCTGTACAGGAAGGGCTTTGGACCGCAGATGGGGCAGCAGGTGGCCTCTGCATGGTACCTCCTGTCGAGGGGGTTGAGGTATTCCTCCATGCAGGAACTGCAGAGGGGGAACTCACGCATGCTGGTCCTTTCACGGTCATAGGGAATGGATTCTATAACGGTGAATCTGGGACCACAGTCTGTGCAGGCGGTGAAGGGATAGAGGTATCTCCGGTTATTCTCATCCATCATCTCTTCAAGACAGCTGCTGCAGGTGGCGACATCTGCGGGTATTACAGATGTCCCTGAGGAACTGGATGAACTCTCCTTTATGCTGAATTCAGCGAATGATGCCTCATTAACCTCAAAAATGTCCTTTTTTATACTGTTTATCCTTGAAATAGGGGGCTTATCTTTCTTAAGCCTCTCAATGAATTCTTCAATGCCTTCGTGGCTACCCTCGAGGGCTATTTCCACCATGTTCCCCATGTTCCTCACGTATCCCGTGAGGCCGAGTTCCTTTGCAAGTCTGTAGACTGCTGGTCTGAAGCCAACACCCTGGACTATTCCCTCCACTGTGAGATGGGCACGGTACATTTCTATCTACCTTGAGTTTTGCATGAGTTCTCCTATGCTAAGATTATATTGATGTACTTATAAATTAGGTAGTGATGCCGGTAAGATCAATTCTTGAGGAACTACTAAGGGGAAGGATATCCCTGGAGGAAGCTGAGAGGGCCATTGAATCAGCCCAGCTGAGCCTGGGGGATAGAGTGAGGTTTGACATATTTCGGGAGAAGAGAACAGGATTTCCCGAGGCAGTATTCGCCCCAGGAAAGAGTGATGAGGATATAGTTAATATTGTGAAGGCTGTGGGGGATGTGCTTGTAACCAGACTCCCACCTGATAGGGCTGAAGGGATACTGAAAGAACTGGGGGATATTGATAGAAGAATTGAGTACCATGAGACCGCCAGGGTTCTTGCTGTAAGATCAAAAGACCCTGAGTTTATTGGGATGATAGGCCTGCTATCTGCAGGCACATCAGACATCCCTGTTGCAGAGGAGGCAAGGGTGGTTGCAGAGGAATCAGGTTGTGAGGTCATCACTGCCTATGATGTTGGTGTTGCAGGCCTCCACAGGCTCATGGATCCATTGAGGAGGATGCATGAATCAGAGGTTAAGGCAATCATTGTGGTTGCAGGTATGGAGGGTGCTCTTCCCTCCGTGGTTGCAGGACTTGTTGATGTACCCGTCATAGGGGTTCCAACCTCTGTTGGCTACGGTGTGGGTGAGGGGGGTTCAGTGGCACTTAACTCAATGCTCCAGTCATGTTCGCCTGGCATAGGGGTTGTTAACATAGACAATGGATTCGGGGCAGCTGTTCTTGCAGTTAAGATATTGAGGACCTGCAGCCTGTAGCTCCCTGGGCCCTTTTAATTGGGGTCGTCTCTGGAATATTCCTGAGACCCGTACTGTTTACCCCACTCACAGAGGGCATCCAGTATGGGTATGACGGATTTTCCCTTCTCTGTGAGGCAGTACTCCACCCTTGGGGGCACTTCAGGGTAGACCTTCCTCTTTATCAGTGCACTGGATTCAAGTTCACGGAGTGTCCTTGTTAGCATCCGCTGTGTTATTTTTGGGATTCTCCTGTTTATTTCACTGAAGCGGAGTTTACCATCCTTCAGGGCGCACAGGACCAGCGATTTCCATTTGCCACCTATCTCGTTGATTGCGACCTCGACTGAGCAGAGGTATTCATCATCTTCCATAACATCACCTGTATACTAACTGTAACATGGTATACTGATTGTAAGTATATGCGGTTTGTGTAACTACATAATTTAAATACATTAAGTTACTTTACTATAGTAAAGAAGGTTGAGAGGTGAAAAACATGCTTGTAAACTTTGATCTACAGCACTTCTGCTGCGGTCCGAAGGGATGCCAGATAGAGATAGAATACGGCGAAATGCTCGACGCAGAACAGTAAATTCTCCTTTTTTAGTGACTTACTTTTCATATCCCTTTATTTTAACAAATTTTTATACAGCCAGTATCTTAAAAATGGAAATCGCACTGATTCCCAATAATAGATAGCAGCTTGGTTCCTTACAGATTCAAAGATAGAAGACGATAGCATGAGAGTACATCAATTCAGACCCACACCATCATCCAGAAAGGCTGTGAGCCACCTCATATATGAGTCAGACAGGCAGCTATTTGACTGGTTCTTCACTGAGCCCGATCTGATAATAGAAAAGCTTATAGACTACGGACTGTACCCGGGTCCTGACAGGATAATACTGGCATCCAGGGGGCCGCAGGTTATTGGTGCACTGGCCTATGAACTTGAGGGCGCAGAAGGCTGGATTTACTAAGATATCTAGGACCCTGGGATTTCCTGAGGTTCTCTGCCATGGATTTAATTGACTCACTCAGCACACTGGAAATAGGTGAGGGTGATCTTTACATCTCATCCCTTGCAGTTTCACCCCGATCAAGGGGGACGGGTGTTGGATTCAGACTCCTTGAGGAGGCACGAAAAATAGCAGAGGGCTCGGGCCTTGAAAGGCTCACCCTTGACGTTGCACAGGGCAACAAACCGGCCCTCAACCTTTACAGGAAATTCGGTTTCAGAATCAAAGACGAAAGCGGAATAAAAATCTTAAACAGAATGTTCTACCGCATGGAATTACCTCTTATCTGAGTTTCAACCAGCCTATTCCATTTCCTGTCCTGCTTCTACCGTTGGAGCTGTCTTTCCCTATTTTCTTCTTGCAGCAAACTCCTCCAGAAGGCTGTCAAGGGGCACGCCCTTGTATACCAGTAGGAGGATCGTGTGGAATATGAGGTCCGCTGCCTCCTCCACGAGGTTCTCATCATTCTTTGAGGCTATTATGACCTCCGCGGCCTCCTCACCTATCTTCTCGAGGATCTTATCCTCAGCCCTCTTATCATCATCCCTCATGAGGTGTGAAGTGTATGAATCAATTGGATTGTCCCTCCTATCCTCAAGAACACCGTAAACTTCCCTTAAAATTCCCTCATCTACCATTCTTCTTACCCGCCATTGCCTTTCTCATGCTTGTAGTTATTGCAATCAGAGGGTGCTGGGCGTCATCGATGACCTCTATATCATCCAGTGTGTGGACACCATTGAGGTCAGCAGTCTTCTCCATACCCAGCTTCATATCCTTCTTTATGTCTATAACATAGGCGTCTATCTCCTTGCACCCGAGCCTGTAGGATGCAAGGGTCCTGTGGTGACCATCAATGAGGACGTACCTGTCACCTGTCTTAACAACGATTGTGGGCTCTGCAAGGCCCCTCTTAATTTCATAGGTTCTCCCCTGGAGTTCATCGGCATAGACCCTGTTCTGGGTTGGCCTCAATTTTTCAATGGGGACCTTCATCCTTTTAACCTCCGGTTTAACACCGTAAAGCTGTTCCAGGGTCTTCTTGAAGTAGTTGACCTTCATGGGTGTTGAACGCTCGATGTGGGACCTCACTATATCTGTGTTCGTTATGATCCCAACAAGCTTACCCTCCTTGTTTATAACCGGCAGCCTGGAGATACCCATCCTGAACATTACCCTTGCAGCGTCATTGAGTGACATGTCCTGGTCAGCCACAACAACGTCCCTTGACATGATCTCTGAGACAGTCTTAACCCAGGGCTTTATAAGAAGGTCAAAGGCCGTCACCATCCCGATTACCGTACCGTTATCCTTAACAGGAAACCCGTCATGTCCCGTTTCCTTCATGAGTTTGATTATCTCAGCAGTTGAAGTATCTGATGAGACCGTTATAACGTCCCGGGTCATGTAGTCCCTTACAAGTGCCTTGTTACTCATCCTATCCCTTCTTCTGTTTTTTCCAGATGAAACTGTTATCGCAGACTATCTTCACCACACGGTGGTAGGGTATGGATGTACCATCCCTCAGTATCAGGAAGCCCCTATCAAGCCTTTCGATTTCGGAGCCCCTGATTGTCCTGAGGTTCCTGTGGGCACCCCTGTGGATGTAGCTTATTCGGCAAAGTTCAATATCCCACTTTGGATGCCACATCAGAAGATCCAGGACGTTCTTGGCCATACACCTCAGATCCGTTCCTTTATCAGTTCAACGGTGCGTTCGGGTTCAGCCTTGCCGCGGGTCATCCTCATGACCTGACCAACCAGGAAGTTTATGGCTGCCTCCTTACCGGCATGGTAATCCTCAACAGCCCCTGGATTCTCTCTTATGGCCTGTTCAACGGCCTTTATAACTTCAGATTCATCTATGATGCCTATAAGTCCCATTTCAGTTGCTATATCGCGGGGGCCCTTTGTATTCAATGGCATTTTCTCTATGATCTTCTTGGCGGCCTTGCTCGTTATCTCCTTCTTCCTGATCATTGTAAGGAGCTCGATGATATCCTGGGGTGTTATCATGCTTTCTGCAAAGCTTATTTTGTTGTAGTAGAGCACCCTCTTCAGCTCATCCCTCATCCATAGGGCGGCAAATTCTGGGTCTATTGACGCTGCAACCTCTTCGAATGCGTCTGCAAGCTCCAGCTCTGATGTGAGGACCCGGGCATCCTCCTCCCTCAGGCCGTACTCCTCCATGAAACGCTTCACCTTCAGGTGGGGTGCTTCAGGTATAATCTCCCTTATGCCCTCAACAGCATCATCAGTGAACTGCATTGGTGGAAGGTCAGGGTCAGGTATGTACCTGTAGTCCTCTGCCTCCTCCTTGAGCCTCATTGAAACCGTTATCATCTGTGACTCAAGAAAGGCCCTTGTTTCCTGTTTAACCTCAACACCCCTCTTCAGGAGGTTCTTCTGTCTTACCATCTCAAATTTCAGGGCCTTATAGGCGCCCTTAATTGAGTTTATGTTCTTTATTTCAACCCTCTTCCCACCCTCAAGGGATATGTTGACGTCTGCCCTCATGGTACCCTCACCACGGGCACAGCCACTGTACTCGAGGACCCTTATGAGTTCCCTGAGGAAGTTCCTGGCCTCCTCAGGGGAGTTCATGTCGGGTTCTGTGACTATCTCAATGAGGGGTATCCCTGACCTGTTGAAGTCCACTGTCCCCTGATCGGGCCTGTACTGGCCAGGATCCTCCTCGATGTGGACCTCCCTTATCCTGACACCGTTTAGCTCACCCTCAAGGCCCACGGGTACGGATGTCCTCTGATAACCCGAGGGGAGGTCAGGGTAGTTGTAGTGCTTACGCATGAAGTAGGTGATCTCAGGGTTTATCCTGCAATCGAGCATGAGGGCAATTTTAATCGCACCTTCAAGGGCGCTCCTGTTTGGAGGGTATGGTTTGGCTCCGGGCTGGTTGAGGCAGACCGGGCATATGTTGGTGTTTGGTGGGGCGTCCTGGTAGTCTGTGGGGCACCTGCAGAAGAGCTTTGATCTGGTGTCAAGCTGAACATGAATTTCAAGACCACATTTCATCTTAATGTTTATTCCTCCCTTTTCATGATCCGGTGAACTTCAGAGTTATATTATTATCATCATTTACTTAAAGCAATTTAAGATTTTTCAGACACCCCTCAACGTATCTTTCTATGAAGGGGTCAAGTTCAGGGTAGGACCTCCCATTCATGAGTCTCTCAAGGTCTGTGAATGTACCGCTGAGTCTTCTTCCAGCCCAGTGGACCTCATCCTCAACACGCCTACCATAAGCTGTGCCGAACATCTTGAAGAGGGGGAACTTGGTTATCCCGTTGGCTCCGCCGAGGACCAGGGGCCCTATACTGCCAAGGTTATCTATCCAGGTACCTGTTATGATTTCAAGCTCCGGAAACTCTATGCGTGTAGCCGCCACCGTCCCTGCATAGTAGAGGGTGGATGGCTGGGGCTGGTTTTCAAAGGGGGTGCCCTCATGGGGGTTAAGGGCATAGAAGGTGACGCGATCTATTTTCAGGTCCCTTATGAATCCAAAGAGGTGTGTGAGGTCTTCGGGTGTTTCCCCGAGTCCAAGGATTATGGTTATACCCTTCCTGAACCCGAGTTCATCTGCTTTTTCCAGCATTGAGATTATGTCTTCCCGTGGCTTGCTTGGGCATAGCCTTCTCTGAAGCTCGGGCCTTGCAACCTCAAGGGCCCCTGTTATACCGGCAACCTCTGACCCGTAGATCTCCAGTTCAGATGTTATGCCTGTGTTGAGCCATACAGGGGCGTCTGTTATGTCCCTTATCCTCTCAGCGATACTCTTTATTTCCATTCCAGAGAAGGAGCCATAACCCCCTGAAAGGAACTCTATGTTCCATCCGATCCTTCTACAGATCTCTGCCTCTGCCAGTATGGCGTTTACGTTTCTCCTGGCCATTGAAGGATCCTTTATCCTGGGCTTCTGGGTGCTCATGTAGCAGAAGGCACAGTCACCCCTTTCACACCACCAGGATAGAAAAACAGCCCTCTCGAGGCTTATCATGTCACCATGTTTTTTCAGGGTTATCTTTCCAGCCTTCTCTATGAGTTCGAGGATGTTTCTTTCCTTCAACGATTCTATAACATTCATATGTAACACTTGAATAAGATGATAAGTGAAGTCCTTTGGTTGTGGAACTTTGTCTACCGGTCAACTCTATGATACCACATCTACTGCAGAATACTTTATAAAGTTTCATTGAGATAAACTTTGATGCTAACGAGGAGGTTGAAATGGTCTACTGCCCAAGATGTGGTGAGCGAAATCGTGAGGGTTCGAGGTTCTGCAGAAACTGTGGAACCCTCCTTGAGGAAAAACCCCTCAAATCCAGGTTCATTTCAGGAGAATTCAGGGAGACCCCGGTGAGGGAAGACCTGCGGGCGAAGCCCAGGGAAACTTCCAGGGGCGGATTTGAGTGGGATACTGTGATAATGGGCGCGGTCATCCTTGTGATCCTGACGGTCATTCTTGGCAGATTAATGGGTCTGCTGGGAGTTCTCGCAGCCATGATCATACTCCTCATCTATGTATCCTCGGCTGCGAGGAGAAAGTCCTCTGCACCGCTCCTGATCATCATGGCAATCGTAACTGCCGCCGCGGCATCGGCCCTCTTCGGTATCTGAGCACACCCTCATCATGTAGTGATGTCTGCAGAAGGGGACCATGAACCGAAAACTTTATATATGATGGGTATAAATCTAATTGTACGCCTTGGGATGTGCACCACAAACCACTGGTTTGTTGCAAGCAAGGGACTTGTACTTGGCAGGTGCCGCCGTAGCTCAGTAGGTAGAGCGTTCGGCTGTTAACCGATTGGTCACAGGTTCGAGCCCTGTCGGCGGCGTCATGGGCCCATAGCTTAGCCAGGTAGAGCGCCCGGCTCATAACCGGGCGGCCATGGGTTCGAATCCCATTGGGCCCACTTAATCGGTAATCAGAGGCTCCGGTAGTGTAGTCCGGCCAATCATTTCGGCCTTTCGAGCCGAAGACTCGGGTTCAAATCCCGGCCGGAGCATTCTTTACCTTTTACTGGATTATTCTTCATATTCATCATCATCGCTGCGGGGGTGCCCGAGCTGGCCAAAGGGGACAGGCTTAGGACCTGTTGGCGTAGGCCTACCAGGGTTCGAATCCCTGCCCCCGCACTGTGATATGATTCAACTGCCGGGGTGGGGTAGGTGGTTATCCTTCGGGACTGTGGATCCCGCGACTCGGGTTCAAATCTCGGCCCCGGCCCCATTCTCATCACTCATTCTCTCATCTAAACAGTGGCTGATTATTTCATAAAGGAAAACTATTTATTATCTCCCCCCTTAAGAGTATCTCAAAAATCCCTGGATGATCATATGATACGTATTGAGAGAACCTGCGCGTCCTTCAGAGCATCTGTAATTATTGATGGCACTGAAATCGGTGCCATGGAGGGGGTATACCTCACCCAGGTTCCTGAAAAACAGGTACCACTTCACAGGGACATTCATACGTTTCATACCATATGATGAGAGATTCAACCGCTCAGGCATAACCGTGGATATTCTACTCCATGATCAGAATCTCATCCTTAAGGATGCCCTCATTGACTGGCTCAATGAAACAGGGAGGGGAACCTTCAGGGCCCGGAGGATTGAGAGCCACATTTAGGGTGTTTCCATGGTCAAGAACGGAACACGTGGTGAGAGGGACCTTGTAAAGCTCCTCTGGGAAAAGGGATTTGCGGCTATGAGGGCACCGGCATCAGGGGGGGCAACAAAGAAACCTCTCCCTGATATAATTGCAGGCAACGGGGAGATATACCTTGCAATTGAAGTTAAAACCACATCCAGAGAAAGGATATATATTGATTCAGATAAGATTGGGGCCCTTGTGAGGTTCTCAGAGATCTTCGGTGCAAGGCCCTACATCGGGATAAAATTCAGGTACAGGGACTGGATCTTTCTCTCACCAGGCGACCTTGAACTGACACCGTCCTCCAACTACAGGCTTGACCTTGGTATCGCCCTGGAGAGGGGAAGGGACCTGGATGAAGTAACCGGCAACGACAGACAGACCCGCCTCAGATGACTGACCGCAAAGTTTAAATACTAATTCTAATATTAGTTACTTTATGCCAAGGTAGCTTAGTGGCGAAGCGGTGGACTGCAGATCCATTACACGTGAGTTCAAATCTCACCCTTGGCTTCAAATATTTTATATGCATGGGGTCATGGTGTAACCAGGCTATCATCTGGGACTCCAGTTGTCTTTGAAGAAAATGCGCGCTCTGACTACAGTATGATGACCAATTGGAGTACTGAGACAAGAGAAATCCTAGGATCTGGGTTCAAATCCCAGTGACCCCATCAACCCCCCTTTTTCTGAGGAATTTTTATGATCCAGAGATTTGGAGATATCATTGCAGTTGAAGGAACACTCTTTGATTCTAACATGTACATTCTGGGGGATACCATAGTTGACACCGGCACCGGCATGAACCCCGAAGCACTTCTGGCTAGAATTAGAGGTGCGGGGGTGGACCCCTCCGACATAAAACACATAGTGAACACCCACTGCCACTTTGACCACACAGGCGGTAACAGGCTCTTTGATGCTGATATATCCATACACAGCCTGGATGCAGATGCCCTCAGGGAGGGTGATGATACTAGGACTGTGGCCTACATGTTCTCGTCATCCATGGAGGCCATGGAAGTGGCCGTTGAACTGGGTGAAGGAGATTTTGTGGGTGACTTTGAGGTCATACACACACCTGGTCACACACCTGGATGCATATGCCTCTATGACGGCGAATCCCTCATCTCAGGGGACACGGTATTTGCTGATGGCGGTTTCGGAAGGGTTGATATTGGTGGTGACATTGCTGAGCTTTCAGATTCCATAAGGAGACTCAGAAAACTCGACATTGAGTATCTCTTCCCGGGCCATGGGCCATGGGTTGATAACGGGTCAAGGCACCTTGAACTGGCAGCATCTTTTCTCGGAGTTTAGCATCACATGCTTGTAGATTGCTTGTTTATATCCAGCAACCTTCTCAGTGCAATTCCCTCCAATTCAGAGCAGCAGATATTTTTTCATCAGATAAAGGACCATAGCCCGTCACATAAAAAGAAGAGGTTAGCTTTTCTCTGGCTCTGAGGTGGTGATCTCTTTTATCCTGTGAATTTTCTGGTGACCTCGTTCACAGCATCGGTCTTGACCAGCACGGATACCTTGGTACCCCTTTCAAGGATCATATCTGGCTGGGGTATTATGAGGTCACCGTTATTGTAGATGGCCACTATTATGTATTTATCGGTGGGGGAGACGTCACCAACCCTTTTGCCGACAACCTTGCTGCTCCTGATCTCCATGTCCAGGATCTCAGCATCCCCGTGCCCGAGGACTATCAGGTCAGCAACCTTTGGCCTTGTTATTAACTTCTCAAGGTAACCTGCAGCGGTCCGTTCAGGACTTATAACGTGGTCTATGCCAATCTTCTTGAAGGCATCTTCATAGTCAGGGTTGCTGACCCTTGCAATTATCTTGGGGATACTGTACTCCCTCACCAGTATGCAGCTGAGGAGGTTGGCCTCATCATTTCCTGTTGCAGCCACAAAGACATCTGCATTGGCTATGTTGGCCTCCTCAAGGGTCTTTATGTCTGTACCGTTCCCGCAGATTACAAGGGCGTCCAGCTCAACCGCAGCGTTTGCACAGAGTGTTTCATCGTTTTCTATGAGAGTAACATCATGTCCGTCTGATATGAGGAGGTTTGCAAGTGTTAATCCGACTCTTCCTCCACCCATTATAACAACATACATATCCACACCTTCTAAGTCAGGGCAAAATCAAGTTAACTTGTGTTTACTTGTGTTAAACCTCATCATTAATAAGGTTTTTCCAGTCAGGATAAGGGCATAAAAACCCTAGATCAATTTTTTAAGGGCTGAACATCAGCTTGCCTTGAAGGCCTCAACAAATCCACGTATAAGCACAAGTACGGGGATTATCTCAAGCCTTCCAAGCCACATGCTCAGTATGAGGGCTATCTTGGGCACAGCTGGCAGCGTGAAACTGGTTATACCCATGCTGAGTCCAACATTTCCCTGGGCAGATGCGGCCTCAAAGAGTGAATTTAGGGGGTCATAGCCATAGACAACAAGTACGGACCATGTGAAGAAGAGGAGGACGAAGTATAGGCTTATATAGGAACCCGCCTCCCTTATCTCGGTGTCGCTCACTGACTTTCCTGATAGTTTCCTTGGGATAACTGATCCCTCAGGGGCGAGTATTCTCAGGATCTCCCAGTAAATCCCCTTGAGGACGGTTATCACCCGTATTATCTTGACTGCCCCCGTGGTTGAACCGGCGGCCATTCCTGTGAGCATACATATTATGAGAACAAGCTTGAAGTATGCCGGCCATGCTACCATCTGGGATGGTGAACTTATGCTTGAACCTGTACAGCTAAGTGCAGATATAACATGGTAGATGGACTCCAGGGGGGCAACACCCCCCACGTAGACTGCAAGGATGGTGAAGATGCTTATAAAGACCACGGTGGCCTGCAGCTGTATATCATGGATCACCCTGAAAAAGTTACCCTTCAGGAGCTGATAGTGAACAAGGAAACTCGTACCCCCCAGTATCATGAGGAGCATGGTTACAAGGTAAACGGCGGTGCTATGGTAGTATCCTATGTTCATATTCTTAATTGACATCCCACCGGTGGACAGATTTGTCAGGGTATTGTTGACTGCGTCAAAGAGCGGCATCCCTGTGATGCCGTAGAGGACAATACCAATGAGGGTATAGGTTATGTAGATCCACCAGATGGTTTTGACGGTATTTGCTATGCTTGGTTTTATTCTTTCATCTCTAGCTTCGGACTTGTAGAGACGTGATGCAGCGGTACCTGGCCTTATGAGTATGCCTATAACAACTATAACCACACCAAGACCGCCGATCCACTGCTCAAGACTTCTTAAAAAAAGTATTGATCTCGGGAGGGATTCTACATCGGAGAATATGGTGAACCCGCTTCCTGTCCAGGCGGACATGTTCTCAAAGAATGCGTTTGTGAGGTCAATGCCGAGGGCAGACATCATTATAAGGCTCCCGATGATCCCTGCCCACAGCCATGCCAGGCATGCGACCATCATTCCATGCTTGAGGCGCACTGAACATTCCTCTGGCATGTATCTCTTGAGAACGGTTCCTGCGCCCAGAGAGATGGCTGCAGGTATAATAAAACTTTGCAAGTTACCCTCACCGTAGATGATGGCTATGAGGATGGGTAGCGCAACAACAAAACCCACGCCCTGCATTATTGTGCCAAGATACTTGCCAACTGTAAAAAGGTCCCTCTTTCCAATGTATCTCATAATACCAATATAAGAATGGGACCATTACAATATAAATTTTTAGAGACGATGCCTGAATATGCAGCAGATATCTATTTAATGTACTGACTGATACCAGATCAGGGCTTAAAATCAGTATATGATGTGGACAAATAACTTAAAAGTGGACCTGTGTCCTTTCCCTGAACTGAACTAAAAAATAAATTTCGATGAGTAGAAATCTACTCCAGAAATGTATACTTAAATCTATTCCACAACTTCAGCGAAAGCAAACTTGCGCCTGGTTGCACTTATCCTTATCTTGACCTCGTCGCCTACACCTGCACCAGGTACAAAAACAACAAAACCTTCAACACGGGCTATTCCATCGCCATCTCTGCCAAGGTCTTCAATCTTAACTTCGTACTCCTCACCCACATTCACCGGTGTGGAGTATGTTTCCTTCCTATAGTAGCTATCTCCAAACAATTCATCACATCCTTAGGTAGGGACACACAAGAATCAATTAATTAATTCAAACCAGAAACAGTAAGAAATAATCAATGACCATCATGCATCCCATACATACACTTAAGCATCATAGTATATAAATGTATGTGGAGTCATTAAGTACTATCACAGGGTGGTTTATTTGATCGGACTGATAGCTGATTCGCATGATAACCTTGAAGCAATAGGGAGGGCTGTTGATTACCTCAACAGGGAATCAGTAGACCTTGTTATACATGCAGGGGACCTCATATCCCCCTTCACGGCACCCGAATTCGCGAGACTTGAAATGAAATTTGAGGCGGTGTTCGGAAACAACGACGGGGAGAGGGATGGTCTCAGGAAGGCCTACAGTGGTCTAACAGAACTCTCAGACTTCAAGGTCCTCAGATTTGACGGCCTCCGCATAGCAGTTATCCATGGCCACGAGGTGGAGCTACTTGAATGTGTGATTGAGTCCGGTAGATATGACCTTGTTGTGACAGGGCACACCCATGAGAGGAGGTTCTCAGATTCAGGTACTCTGACCATAAACCCGGGGGAACTGTGCGGCTATCTCTCAGGTGAGAGGACGGCGGCCCTCCTTGACACCGACAGCATGGAATGTGAGTTTGTGAGTCTATGATGGAGCAGATTTAGGGCAGTAAAATACCCTTTAAGGAGAATCCTAATGGATAGGTATGTTGGTTTAAATGAAGCATAAGGGATCACTCTTAATAGTCATAGGAGTCGCGGCCCTCGCGGCGATGATACTTATAATCGGGCCCGGCGAGATTGAGGAAGCCCTAAGGAAGGCGGACCCCATCTATGTGGCCATGGCTGTGGCCCTGGAGTTCATCATACTCGCCCTTTTCACCATAAGGTGGTCAATAACAACTGGGGCGGTCTCAATAGATGTTGAAAAGAGGCACCTCTTCCCGATGCTACTTGTGGGCATGGCCATAAATAACCTCACACCCAGTGCGAGGGGCGGGGGAGAACCCGTGAGGGCCTACATACTTGGAAGGTATTCCAGGGCCTCCATGGAGTCAGCCTTTGCAACTGTCATCGCTGACAGGGGCCTTGACACATTCCCATTCATATTCCTGGCGATAATCACCATAATAGGCATGGTGCTCTACTTTGATCTATCCCAGTGGATATTGACTGCCCTGGTAGCCTCTGTTGCCATCATCGTGGCGGCATTCTTCCTGGCACTCTACGTATCCATCGACAGGGATGCAGGTGAAAGAATAACTGGATGGATCCTTGGAATTTTAAAGAGGTTCTACAGGAAGAACCATGAAAGGCTTGAAATGAGAGTGAGGAGTGCTCTCCATGAATTCCAGAGTACAATGAGGATAATGCTGGCCGACAGGAGGGTCCTCCTTTATGGCATACCAGTATCGTTCCTGCTATGGATCCTTGAGATCATAAGGGTTTACCTGGTATTTGCAGCCTTTGGGGCAGACATATCACTGCTTGTAATCGCTGAGGTTTTCATACTAGCCACCCTGATAGGGATGATACCCCTGCTTCCTGGTGGTCTTGGCGCTGTTGACGGTATAATGATAGTTTTCTACTCCTATGCAGGTGTCTCGCCATCTGTAAGTGCAGCTGCAACGGTTGTCGAGAGGCTCATATCCTTCTGGTTGATCTCCGCCATGGGCGTGGCGGTCATACCCTACTTTGGATCATCTGTTTCAGAGAAGCTTATGGATAAACTTTAAACATCGAGTTCGGTTGAGTTAGTTCAAGGGATTCCTGTGAAGGATAACATGCTTTATGCTCTGGATCCGGTCGGAATATTTAGGGACATTCACATGAAATATGGAAAATGATTTATTGTTTGATCGTGAAAGTTGTATATGTAGCCTTAGGTTAGGGGGATAAAATGCTTGAAAAGGTTTTTTTGACCGATAAGGTTCATGATGAAAAATTGTATGAAAAACTGGTGGATGAGATACGTTCATCACCAGACTACCTCAACCTTATACTGGAGTCTTCCAGTCCATGGATCCTGCAGGACATAAATGGATTCATACTTGACCTGAGCCAGTCCTTCGCAGATATCCTTGGCTATGACCCTGAAAATTTGAGGGGGAAGTATCTTCCAACCCTGCGGGCAGTTCCGCTCATCCAGAAATCAAGGCTGAGGATCCTGCTCGACAGGATGTCTGAGGAGCCACGTGAGTGCAGGGGCCTCTTCGAGTTCATTGATTCGGAGGGTGGTACGGTCCCACTTGAACTCAATCTCAGACCCCTTGAGATTTCAGGACAGGTATTCGTGCTTGTAACCGCAGTGGACGCATCAGATAGGATCAGGGAGATGGGAGAACTTGAAGAGAGAATATGCGAACTCAAAAACACTATAAACAGTCTCTACAGGCAGATAGACAGAAACCTCCAGCTGATCACCAGCATAGTTAACCTCCAGTTCCCATACATAAAGGACGAGGATGACTACGAGCTTCTTAGGGACACCCAGAACCGTTTGAAGTCCATAAGGAAGGCCTATGAGAAATTGATATATGAGGGATCATCTGATACCATAAACTTCGGGGCCTACGCCAGGAGCATTGTGTCGGGTATACTGAGCACATACTCCCCGGAACCCGGAAGGGTACGGCTTGAGATGTACTTTGAGGATGTTGATATGGTTCTGGAACTTGCAGTACCACTGGGCATGATACTCTCAGAGCTCCTATCCAACAGCTTCAGGCACGCCTTCAGCGAGGGGCAGGACGGCAAGATAAGGGCAGTTTTCAGGGATAAGGGGGATCATTACATGCTTGAGGTAAGGGACAATGGAAGGGGCTTCCCTGAGGGTCTGGACTTTGAGGGAGCAGATTCACTTGGCCTGCAGCTCGTGAGAAACCTCATCAACCAGATAGAGGCAAAAATTGATTATACGTTACCCCGGGGACCTGCTTCAGGGTTAGGGTTCTGAAGCCTTGATTATTGGAGCATTAACCTTCATGCTATTGTTCCAGTCGTCATATAGTATCATCAGTTCTGAAGCCTTGATTATTGGAGCATTAACCTTCATGCTATTGTTCCAGTCGTCATATAGTATCATCAGTTCTGAAGCCTTGATTATTGGAGCATTAACCTTCATGCTATTGTTCCAGTCGTCATATAGTATCATCAGTTCTGAAGCCTTGATTATTGGAGCATTAACCTTCATGCTATTGTTCCAGTCGTCATATAGTATCATCAGTTCTGAAGCCTTGATTATTGGAGCATTAACCTTCATGCTATTGTTCCAGTCGTCATATAGTATCATCAGTTCTGAAGCCTTGATTATTGGAGCATTAACCCTGACAATTCTGTCTATAAATCTGTGATGATTTCTGAACCTGAGTATTTACATCTATATGGTCTATAACCCACCCCTTGATCCATAGGAGCCTCATTCATGATTTTACAGTTATTTCTAAGCTGAATTGAAAGTAGAAAAATATATTAAACATTCTCCCAGTAAATCAACTAGGTGATAGTTATGGAGATAAATGGTGTTGAAATAGAAGACACATTTGCAGAGGCCTTTGGCATAAAGGTTTCAAGGGTCCTTGTAACCGCAGCAACAAAAAAGCTTGCCAGGATAGCAGCAACTGAGGCAACAGGTTACGGTACCTCAGTTATAGGATGCCCTGCAGAGGCAGGTATTGACTGCTATGTTCCACCTGAGGAAACACCTGACGGAAGGCCCGGATACATTATAATGATATGCAACCCATCCAAGAAGAGCCTTGACCATGAGCTCCTTGAGAGGATAGGGATGGGTATACTTACAGCACCAACCACAGCAGTCTTCGATGCACTGGATGATGAGGATGAGAAGCTCAACATAGGATTCAAACTCAAATTCTTTGGTGACGGCTACGAGAAGGAACTTGAGATTGACGGAAGGAAGATCCATTCAATCCCCATAATGTCAGGGGACTTCCTGATTGAAAGTGAGTTTGGAATAAAGGATGGGGTAGCCGGTGGAAACTTCTTCATAATGGGTGACAGTCAGGCATCAGCCCTACTGGCTGCACAGGCAGCTGTTGATGCCATAGCAGCAGTTGAAGGTACTGTAACACCATTCCCTGGTGGAGTGGTTGCTTCAGGATCCAAGGTCGGCTCAAACAAGTACAAGTTCCTCAACGCATCAACCAATGAGAAGATGTGCGTCACCCTCAAGAACGAGGTCGAGGACACCCAGATACCTGAGAACGTCAATGGTGTCTATGAGATAGTCATAGACGGTGTTGATGAAGAGGCCGTAAGGGAAGCCATGAAGGAAGGTATAAAGGCTGCCTGCACAGTTCCAGGCATAATAAAGATAAGCGCAGGAAACTACGGTGGTAACCTGGGAGCCTACAAGATAAAACTCCATGACCTCTTCTGATGTTTTTAACATCCTTTTATTCATAACCCTGAATTATCAGGGTTGACCTTTTTTATTCTATGCAGAATTTTTCCATCATTTCACTTTCAACTATCTCCCATACTTCATCCTCTGATAGGTTGACACCGAGCAGCACACCCCTTTTCCGGAGGTCATCTTCAATTTTCCTTATGATCTTAACGTCGGCTGCAGCAACCGTGTGGGAGTGTATATTCCGGGATATGCTGTAGAGTGCCTTAAGGGACCTTCGAGCGTCAGGGTTTTCCAGTTCCTCCATGCACCTTTTCAGATCATCCATGTTTCTAATGTTGAGGTTCCTTGTTACGACCTGCTTAACCCCTGGAAGGTAGTGCTTTGAGTCAAGGATACGGCCACCCCTCCTGATTATTATCTCCTTGTCATCCATGTTTCCAAGGTCATGCCTAAGCAGCATCTCCACGACCCTGCCTGACTCCTGTATTATTGACTTGATTTCACTGAGCTCCAGGTTGACTCCTATCAGAAAACCCTCCCTCCGGAGTTCCCTCTCAACCAGTTCAAGGCTCTTCGAGTCAGGCCCCGAAATCCTGTGGGAGTGTATACCACCACCTGAAAGTGTGTAGAGCCTGTCAAGGGACTCAAGTTTGCGGGGTTCACTCTCGAGGGTCCCCATGAAACTGTCTATTTCTTTCATGGAGCTAACCCCAACGTTCCTTCTGAGGGGCTCTGAGAATCCAGGGAGATAGTACTCTATATCCTCAATGGTGCAGCCATGACTTATTATGATCTCGGCTTCTCTTCTTATGTCATCGACCATATGGTTCTCAACGATGCTCATCTCAGGCTTTATTATTATTTCAACGAGGCGGCCGTGCTTCCTTGCAACCTCCTTTATCTCCTCATCATTGAGGTTCACACCAAGGAGTATCCCCTCTGATTTGAGTTCATCCAGAACAGCGTCTATGCTCTCCCTGTCGGGCCCTGATATCCAGTGGGAGTGTATGCCACTGACGGATTCATATATCCTTTTAAGGGAACTCTTCCTGGAGGGGTCCCCTTCAAGGATCTTCAGGAACCTTTCAAGTTCCTCAGCCTCAGAGACACCAATCTTCCTCACCAGTGGCTCCTTGAATTCAGGGAGATGGTACTCTATGTCCTCCAGTGTGCAGCCATGTTTCAGTATGATCTCGGCCTCTCTTCCAATGTCTTCAACATCATGTTTAACGGTTATCTTCACCATGGTGGGTTCCATGGCTGCGAAATAGATGTCCTCCCCGCCACTGATTTCGGGTGATATAACACGGTCGGCCCCTGCACGGTACAGCCTTTTGATGTTCTCCCTCTTGCTGGCCCTAGTCACGATCCATATGTCCGGGTTAAGCTCCCTGCAGGTCAGTGTTATGAAGAGGTTGTCGACGTCGTCGCCTGTTGTTATTATAACCCCCCTAGCCCTTTTTATCCCGGCCGCCCTGAGGGTTTCCTCATCCGCGGCACTTTCAGGTATGGCGAGGACATTGGGATCCTCCCATAGCTCCTTTTCAACTATTTCACGGTCCTTCTCAATTATTATGATCTTCTGCTTCCTTTTCTGGAGCTCCTTAAAAACAGCAGATCCGACACGGCCAAAACCACAGAGAATGAAGTGGTTGTTCATTGACTGCATCAACCTGCGTATCCGGGCGCCTGATATTGTATCCTGCAGGGTCATTGTAACCACCGAAACGGTTAAGCTGAAAACGTATGCAATCAGCCCCACACCACCCAGGGCCAGTGTAACAGAGAATATCTTCTGGGGTATGGTAACGGGGATTATATCCCCGTAACCAACGGTTGCAATGGTTATAATGGTGAAGTAGACTGCGTTGTAGAAGTCAAGGCCCATTATGTAGATTGAACCCAGTATGCCATATACTATGAGGGCTGTCAGGGCTGCAAGGGCGTAGTATATGATTGAGATGGGAACGTACTGGATGTTCTCCATGGGACTCCTCTGGGGTGGCATGGGAAACCTCACTCTGGTATTAATATAATTATTAATCTGCAGACAGCAATATAAATTAGGAGCATTTGGTCCAGCTGGGATCCATCTCTATCTGTACTGGTGCAGCAGGATCATGGTTTCTGATGTGAGGGTTTTGCACTGGCGAAGCAGGACTTATCAGGGAGAGGTGATGATCCCAGGTCTTTGATCCACAGCTGGGAGGATGATGTTAAAATGAAACCAATTGATATGGCTGCAGTCGACATTAACGCGGAATACCTGGGTGTTCCAAGATTATCCCTCATGGAGAACGCCGGGAGAGCCGTGGCAGAGGAGATAGGGAATGCAGTGGATAGGGGAAGGGTTGCCATATTCTGTGGTCCGGGAGGAAACGGGGGGGACGGATTCGTGGCGGCAAGGCACCTCCTTAACATGGGCTTTGATGTGGAGGTCCACCTACTCAGCCACCCCGAAAGGATAGGTTCTGAGGAGGCCCGTGTAAACTGGAGGGTCCTCGGGGCAATGCAGCCCCACCCCGGAGGATTTTGTGTGGATGTTGTAAGGGATTCCTTGGAAATAAAACCAGCGGATGCTGATGTGGTGGTTGACGCCATACTTGGCACGGGTGTGCGGGGCTCCATAAGAGAACCCTCAAGGTCAGCCATTGAAGCAATAAACAGTTCAGAAGCCTTCAGGGTATCCGTGGATATACCGAGTGGTTTGAGCCCTGAAACCGGTGTAGTTGATGACATAGCCGTATCAGCGGACCTGACAGTGACCTTTCACAGTATGAAGGATGGCCTTAAGCTTGCGGACCCTGCAGTTACAGGGGAGATCGTGGTGAGGGATATAGGCATACCCCCCGCTGCAGAGATATTCATGGGCCCTGGTGATCTCCTGAGGATACCCTCGAGGAGTCCTGGAAGTCATAAGGGTGAAAATGGAAGGGTTCTTATTATCGGAGGGAGCAGGCAGTACTCGGGAGCACCGGCAATAGCAGCAAAGGCCGCCCTGAGGGCGGGAGCCGATATTGTAATGGTGGCAGCTCCAGGGAGTGCCGCCAGGGCCATCAGGTCACTCTCACCTGACCTGATAGTCAGGGAACTTGATGGGGGATACATTGGAATGGAGTCCCTGGATGAAATCCTTGAACTTGCAGAAAATTCTGATTCAGTCCTTATGGGCTGTGGTGCGGGCAGGGAGACGTCAACGGCCAGGACATTCATGAGGATCATGGAGGACCTCCATGAAATGGAAAAACCCCTTGTACTCGATGCAGATGCACTCAGGCTCCTTGATTACTCGGATGTCAGTGAATACAGGGAACTGACGGTGACACCCCACATGGCTGAGTTCAGCAGCTTCTTTAAGCTGAAATCCATGATATTTAATGATTTCAGGGAACGTGTATCTGCATTCCAGTCAATCTCATCGAGGATAACAGGGACTGTGCTGCTTAAGGGAAGGATTGACATGATATTCCAGGGGGAGAGGTTACGTCTTAACAAAACAGGGTGCCCTGGAATGACCGTTGGGGGTACAGGAGACGCTCTGGCTGGTTTAACAGCTGGTTTGCGCGCGCTGGGCCTATCATCCTTTGATTCCGCTTCACTGGCAGCCTTCATCAACGGGATGGCCGGGGAACTGGCGATGGAGAGGTATGGTAATGGCTTCACCGCATCTGATATGGTTGATATGATCCCCCCTGTTATGGATCCTGGTTTTTATGGGTTCTGAAGCGTCCCTCGTGATGTGCGGGTCCATGACCTAAAAATTAGTGGTTATGACTGGTTATACCAGTCCAATTATACTGCCTATGAGAAGGATACCGACCCCGGTTATACCTCCGAAGCCCGCCACAAGGACCGTAAGGAGATTTATGGGGATGTTTATGAAGGGCAGTATGTTCACGGCAAGCAGAAGGATGATGCCGGCCACCATGTTCCCTGCAACCGTGAGGATCCTCTTACCAAGACCCATGAGTATCCGCAGGGATGCCAGGCCCCCCGCAACTATGAAAGTGGCGATTACAATTAGTATGAGGAATGGGAGACCTTCCATCAGTTCTCCTTCCTGCATACCCTGCTGTATATCGCAGCCTGGAGGGCATAGTTTTTGACCATCCCGGTCATCTCCCTCTGATCGAGGGTTTTATCCTCAAATGAGACTATCTCCTCACTGTACAGGCTGTAGGGTGACTCCCTTCCAGTGACGCGCATGCTTCCCCTGTGGAGCTTAACCCTGACTGTTCCAGTGACACGCCTCTGCATGTGGTTTACTGCCATGTCAAGGTCCTCACGCAGGGGGTCATGCCACAGTCCACTGTACACAAGTTCAGCATAGGTGCTGCTTATCATGTCAGCAAACCTGAGCTCGCTCCTTGTGAGTGTGAGCTGCTCCAGGCTCCTGTGGGCCTCCAGTAACAGGAAGGCTGCGGGCGTCTCATAGACTTCCCTGCTCTTCATACCTATTATACGGTCCTCCATTATGTCAACCCTACCGATACCGTGTTTCCCTGCCACTTCATTTGCAAGGCCTATGAGTTCAAGGGGCTCCATTTCCTCACCATTCAATGAAACAGGGACCCCCCCACGGAAACCGATTTCAATGACATCTGGATCCTCAGGGGTCTCGTGGATGGGTTTTGTCCATTCAAAGGCATCCTCAGGGGGCTCAACCATGGGGTCCTCCAGGATGTCCCCCTCTATTGCACGTCCCCAGAGGTTCTCATCTATACTGTAAAGCTTGTCTGAGGGGAGTGGTATCCCACAGGACCTGGCATACTCCATCTCCTCTGTCCTTGTGAGGTTGAGGTCCCTTATGGGGGCTATGACATCCAGGTCCGTCGTTGACCTTATAACAGCCTCGAAACGGAACTGGTCGTTACCCTTACCGGTGCATCCATGGGCTATGGCAGATGCTCCCTCCTTCTCGGCCACTTCAACTATCTTTTTAGCTATAAGGGGCCTTGCAAGGGCTGTGCTGAGGGGGTAACCCTCGTAAACTGCATTGGCCTTTATGGCTGGAAATATGTAGTCCTCTGCGAATTCACGCCGTGCATCTACTGTGTAGTGTTTGTAGTTTCCGAGTTTCTCGGCAACCATCGCAGGTCTTTCAATTTCATCCCGTGGCTGACCGACATCCACACAGGCAGTTATGACTTCCATGTTATACCTTTCCTCGAGGAGTTTGATACATACTGATGTGTCAAGGCCTCCACTGAAAGCAAGAACCACTTTATCCACAGCAATCACCTTCAACTAATAAATGGAATCATCCGGATACTCATGTTTTTATTTACAACATTATAGATATTAAATGCGGGTAGTTATAAGTATATGTCCATTGCTGACTGATAACCCGCCCACGCGGCACTGGTGATCTAGTCATAATGTCCCGTGCTGGTGCTGGATTATGGGGATTTATCCAGAAGTGAGCCAGCAATGAATCATGGTGACCCTGATGTTTGTAAGTGAGGATTCAGTTGAGGTTTCACTGATACATGATGGTTCGGGAGGGGATATTACCAGGAACCCTGCACTGAAGCCATACATACGTGAGGGGTATCCTCTGGCCATTGCAGAATATTCCCTGAAGGGGACTGTGATGCTTTCCCTGGGTTCTGGAAGACCATCGGTCATGGTAGTGGCGGGTGTCCATGGAAACGAGATACCCCCACAGTTAGCGGCCATGTGCCTTGTTGAGTCCCTTGCAGCATCTGATCCCACTGGAACGGTTCATGTTATACCCATCGCTGCCCCATGGGCCACCATGAGGAACATTCGCTGGTGCAGGGGCCGTGACCTTAACCGTTCAGCCGGTGTACCCGGGTCAGTTACAAATGCCATATTCAGGAGGGCACTTGAACTGGGGGTTGATGCCCTGGCGGACTTTCATTCAACTGCACCGGGAAGCAAACCAGGTGTTGAGGGTGTTTTCTGCTCAGAGGAACCTGAACCAGAAAGTGTTGAGATAGCACGCTACATAACCTCAAGGACATCATCCAGGGTCCTGTGCTATGGAAGGGCATCCTCCAGTTACATGGGCGCCCTGGAGGATGAATGCAACCTTGCAGGCATACCCTCTGTCACATGTGAGGTTGTGTCTGAGAACGGAACAGCCCGGAAGGGCAGTTATGAGAGGTCCCTCCTCCAGATGAGGCTATTCCTGGAGTACATGGGCATCCTTTTGGAGGCGCCTTAATGTCTTTGAGGCTAATTTCTGTGGGTCGCTGCATCGGCTCTGGTCATCAGGAGGGCTGTCAATGTCTTTTAGGCTGAATTTCTGGGATTTATGGGTTTTGAAGCTGCATTCTGACATGTTGAGATTAAATGATGTCTGGAGGTTTTTGATTGTCCTCTTATAGGAAGCATGCTCTTCTTTCAATCATAATGGCCATTCCAGTATTCCCGGCGGTTTTCCCGATTGCCCTGGCGTTTATAGGGGCCATGATACCTGATATGGACCATGAGGTTAACTCTGGCAGTGTTTCGACCATATTCCTCCTTGGACTCGTGATATTCCTCGTGTTCTACATCATGGGGCTTCCATACCTTGCTGGAATAGCCCTGATGGACCTGGCCCTTATATTTTACCTTTCCAGGCACAGGGGCTTCACGCATTCTCTTATCGGTGCTTTTATACTTTCAGCATGTTTAACGGTTTTTGTACTGTCATCCTTCTTCCTTTTGAGGTCACTTGGTCTTGATGGGAGGGCATCCATTGTGGTTATCCTAACGGGCCTTGGATTCATAATTCTAAACAGGGTCCTGGTCCTGCCCTTTGTGCTGGTGACACTGCTGGGGGTTTTCCTCACGGATTTTCCTCTCATGAACTTGTATACAATAATGGGGCCCCTGCTTCTCGGCTTCATAAGTCATGATGTACTTGACTCCTTCACACCTTCAGGGGTTCGCTTCATGAGGCCCATATCCGGCAGGACATTCCGCAGGGGCTTCGGGGTCATGGTCCTTGTTCTATGGGCAATACTGGCGGTTTATTCTCTTTCAGGCCTTTTATGAAGGTTCATGGGTTATTGCACTGCCTTCTTCATCCTTCAGGTCTTTAATCATATGCTCACCTATTTTATTACGATTTATATAGAAAACTTTATATTATCATAAATAATCATGTTAATTATTGGCACTAAAGAGAAGGGAGCTATAAAATGTTTATCACGAGGATTCTGTACGGCATCGCCTACTTCCTGGTCCTTATATATGAAATACTCAAGGCAACAGTTGATGTGGCAGCGAGAACCCTGAATGGAAACGTAAAGCCTGTAATAGTTGAGATAGAGACAGAGCTCACAAGGCCGGTGTCCCAGACAATACTTGCAAACAGCATAACACTTACACCTGGAACCCTTTCAATCGACCTGGATTCTGAAAACAGAATCCTGAAGGTTGCAACCATCTATCCAAGGAAAAGGGAGGACATAGTACCATTTGAGCCCTACATAAAGGGGATGCTCGAATAGGGGGGGTCATGATGGATATACTGATAATCGCTGAGTACACTCTTCTCGCAGCCCTGGCAGTGTTCAGCATTGCGGCTGTGAGGATAGCAACACGCAGAAGCATAGGGATGGGTCTTGTGGGGATATCCGGGTTGAGCATAGCCATTGCAACCATACTCATACTCATAAACAGGATGTATGGCATCGGCTTCTGCCGTGACATAGCCTACGCCCTGGTACTTCTTGGGCCTGTCGGCACAATAGCATTTGCAAGGGTTCTGAGGGGTTGATAGAATGTATCTTGTAATCCTGAGATCAGCGGTCCTCTTCATATCATCCATACTCGTGATACTCGCAGCCCTGGGGATACTCAGGTTCAGGGATGACGTCAAGCGTGTCCTGTATGCCCGGATTCATATCTTGGGGATAGCTGACGTGGCATGCATACTCGCCCTTCTTGCACTTGGCGAGCCACTCCTGGCAGCCACTTACTTCATACTGGCGCCCTTCGTGTCCCATGCAATAGCCAACGCCCACCACTATGGGGAGGGAGATTAGATGATTGAGTACGTGATAATGATCATAGCAATACTCGGAGCGGTAGTGGCCCTTGTCCAGAGGGACCTCCTCAAGGCAGCCATACTTACAGGGGTCCCGGGGGCAGCAATAGCCGCCCTATACCAGTTACTCCTTGCACCAGACGTTGCCCTGACACAGGCCATAGTCGGGTCAGCGATAATACCGGTATTCTTTGCCCTTGCAGCCTACAGGACAATGAGAATGGAGGAAGAATGATGATATCCCTACAGCTTGCATCACTTCTGACGGCAGGAAGCCTCATGGTCATAGGTGCCGTTGCGGTAATCTTCATAGACAACCTCATAAAGAAGGTTATAGCCCTCTCCTTCATAGGCGACGGTGTTAACCTCTTCCTTGTGACCCTCGGATATAAACCAGGGGGTATAGTCTACATATACCTTCCAGGGATGTCGGGGTCATGGTTTGCCCAGAACGCAGCCTACCCCCTCCCCTTTGCGCTGGTGCTCACCAGCATCGTCATAGGGGCCAGCACCCTGGCTGTCATGCTCGGAATAATAATTGTACTCTACCATAAACACGGCACCATCAGTGCATCGAAGGTGCTTGAAGAGTGATAAAATGAGGAATCTAACAGGTGAGGAACTATGAATCCACTCATACCGGTCATGGTGGTTTTACCGATTCTATGCGCACTCCTCCTGAACCTCCTGCATGGAAGGGACAGGACCGTAAAGGCGCTGGCAGTTGCTGTCGCGGTCCTTCTTCCAGTAATACCCCTACTTGCAGGATACGGTGTCCACTACTTTGGAGGATACGCGCCCCTATCTGAGAATTCAACAATCGCAGCCGGTCTGCCGGGCTCAATAAAATCGTCCTATCTATACTCATTCCACCCGGCGATAACCTACGTATTTGGAAGTGCCCAGAGGATATTTCTCGTGATACTCTCAGTGGTGACATTCCTGGCGGTTCTAACTTCACTCAATGAGGTCAGAAGGCCATCAGGTGTCTATGCATTCCTCATGTTCATGGGGACCGCCGCTGTCACAGCAATAGTCCTCACGGATGACATATTCAACCTTTATGTCTTCTTTGAGATAGCGGCCCTGGCACAGGTGGGTGTGGTCCTCTGTTCGGGTGTGGAGCGTAATTATGAAACAGCCCTCAAGTACATGATGATAGGAGGGGTTGCGGCGCCCATGCTCCTTCTGGGCGTGGCCATCCTCCTGGCTCTGACAGGTAACGTGAACATATCTGATATCGTGTACTCAATGAGGAGCGGCCTTGTTAACCCGGGAAGTCCACTCTTCCTCCTGGCATCAGCACTGCTCATCTTCGGGTGGCTCTACGGGACAGGATTGCCACCATTCCACACAATAAAATCTGCCATCTACAGCAAGGCCCTACCCCATGGATCAGCACTCCTCCAGGCCTTCTCTGTATTCACATTCACGGCCCTGGCCATCGTGATACTCAGGATGTTCTACCATGTCCCCCTCGTCAGGTGGGTGATGGTGTTCTTCTCCCTGGCAGGGATGGTCCTGGGTATAAGCATGGCACTCATGCAGACTGATCTGAGGAGGATGATCGGGTTCCTTGCAGTCGGGGAACTGGGGTACATAGGGATAGGCTTTGGTCTTGGAACAGCCGCCAGCATATCAGCTGGACTATTCCAGGCAGTTAACGAGGCCCTGATAACGGCATGCATCTTCCTGGGCTTTGGAACCATATTCTACATGACTGGTAAAACAGACCCCGAGGATATTGGTGGCCTAATGGCATACAAACCTGGCCTCGCAGGCCTTGTGATGCTTTCAGGGTTCATAATGGCGGGGGTGCCACCCTTCAATGTATTCCAGAGCAAACTCCGCCTGATCCAGGCAGCGATTCAGGCAGGGGTCCCTGAACTTGGCATCCTCATGATACTACTCAGCATAGTAACCTTCATGACCTTCATGAGGGCCTTCTATTCGGTTTACCTCAAACCGGAGCCCAGGGGAATGGAACTTGAATCCAGGTCCGTGCCCAGGTCAACGGTCTTCTCAATGGTGGTGCTCATCATAATCTGCACCGTCCTTGGAATCGCACCATGGCTTGCAACCTCACACTTCACGGCACTCATACAGGGTCTTATAATATGAGAGGGGATGGAATGAACTTCTATGATGAGATAATCAACAGGATAAGGAAGGTTACAGGAGAGAGAGGGGAAGGTGAGAGCAACATCTCAGTTTCAGCCGCCCTCACAGCCGAGATAACATTCATATCAGCGGTCCTAATAGCCGCGGTGATGCTCAGAAAGCTGAACTTCATCCTCATGGTCATCGCGGTTCTCTTACTTGCAGCGGTTCTGCTGACATCCTTTCCGTTGTCGGCGAGGCTCAGGACAGAGCAGGGGGACGGTTTCAGTACAATGATATTCTACGTCCTCCTGACACTTGGGATACTGGTATCCATATTCTACTGGGGTGGTGCCGGTGTCTGAATCACTCAGGGGCCTCATGGCCACAGTGGCACTTGGACTATTCGGAGTGACACTATTCGATGCCATAATAGACCTCAGCAACATGATAAACCCTGGTATAAGCATCATATACAACTACCTGGGGACCAAGATAGCCCCTAACATGGTTACCGTTGTTGTGTTTGACTGGAGGGCCTACGATACCCTCGGGGAGGCCCTTATACTCGTAACAGCGGTACTGGTAACCCTTCTGGTCTTTGGAAGGGGTAAGGTTCAGATGGGGAGTTCAGATAAGGGAGGGAAGGACAGATGAGTACCATACTTAAAATATTCGCATTCCCTGCAGCCATATTCATAATGTGTCTCGGGATCCTCACAGTACTTGGAGGACACATAACGCCCGGTGGAGGATTTCAGGGCGGTGCCATGGTTGCAGCAGGGTTCATATTCTGTGCAGTGGTCTATGGGATTGAAAGGAGCCCCTTCCAGTTTTCCCATGAATTCATGTCTGCAATGGAGAGCATAGGCGCCCTTGGATACGTTGGTCTTGGACTCTGCGGCCTCTTATTCTCAGGATTCTTCCTCTACAACCTGGGAGTTGACCTTTATGGAGTATCTCAGGCCGTCAGCGGATTCTTCAACTATCCTGACCCCACAAATGCAGGTATAATACCCTACCTTAACATCCTGGTTGGCCTGAAGGTCATGGTGGGTCTCAGTGCAATTGTCATAACCTTCATGGAGTTCAGGGGTGAAGAGGTCACTGAATAGAGGGGAGTTGAGAAATGTTTGCAGGACCAATAATCTTTGGATTTATACTGGGTTTCATACTCGGAAGCAGGATAAGGGATGACATGTTCCCGCCGTCATCCTACCTTGTGGTGATCCTTGCACTCATCATCGTGGCCTGGAACCTCGGTCCATTTCCTTACTACACGGACCTACCAATAGCCACGGGATTTGTGGCTGCTGCAGCAGGTATAATGGCGGGCAGGATCCTACTTGGACGCTGATAATCTCATGGGGTTATGATCATGTTCATATCAACAGGAAAATGTGAGGGACTCGGGGAATGTGTTAAGGCATGCCCGACGGAAGCCATAAGGATGATTGATGGGAGGGCCTTCAGCTGCATAACCTGTGGCGCCTGCATGGAGGCCTGCCCCAACAAGGCAATACGCAGGAACAGGTACGGTGGATACGTGGTTGACAGGGCCAAGTGCAATGCCTGTGGTGTATGTGAGATGACCTGCCCTGTTAACAGTATAAAAATAGAGGATGGTGTTGTTAAGGGCATATGTGCAAGGTGCGGCCTCTGTGTGGATGCATGTCCACTAGGTGCAAGGGTGGATGCCTTTGACCTCATAGAGGACAGACAGCTTCGATTCCTTGAATCACTGAATCTTGCAGTTAAACCGCCGGTTAAGAGGACTCCAAGGAGTTCTGAGGCCACCAGGGTCAATGTGGTCACCGACACAGAGAAATGCACCCTCTGCAGGAGGTGTCAGTACTACTGCCCCACAGGTGCCATTATTGCTGATACTGAGGAGGGGGTATGCACCAAGTGCCGTGTCTGTGAGGATGTCTGCCCGGTTGGTGCCATAGAGGACCTCGAAATCGACCCTGAAAAATGCACCCTCTGCCTCAAATGCATGAGGGAATGCCCCAGCAATGCAATATACATTGACGACTTCAAGGTGAAAATAAGGAGGTCAGAGGCGAGGGGTGAGGGCAGCATAGTGTCCTGTCTCAACTGCGGCCTCTGTGCGGAGTCCTGCGAGAAGGGCGCCCTGAGGATGGTTGATGGCAGATTAAGACATGACCCAACACTCTGCAGGGACTGTGATGAGACACCATGCATTGATGCATGCCCTGTGGGCACACTACGGATGGTTGATGGGGAGCTCAGGGGCTACTGTGTTTCATGCGGCCGGTGCGTTAAGGCCTGTGATGTTAGCGAGGCAAGGAGCTTCCAGACTGTCAGATGGGACGGATCGGTCTCAGAGGACTGCATATCCTGCGGGATCTGCTCCGAGATATGTCCAGTGGACGCCATAACCCTGAAAAGGGGATCCATAGAGGTGGATACCGACAGATGCATACTGTGTGAGAAGTGCGGTATACACTGCCCTGTCGATGCAATACCAAGAACGACCATGAAGAAGAGGAGTATAAAGGGTGGATTCACCCTCATAGACCAGAGGCTGTGCATAGGGTGCGGTCTCTGCCTGGATGTGTGTCCCGAGGATGCCATATCAAGGGATGAAAGCGGATTGATGTTTGTTGATGATGATAGGTGCATACACTGCGGTGCATGCTCCAACATATGCCCTGCAAGGGCAGTGATATTTGAGAGGGAATTTGCATCAGATTAATGGATGGTGGATCATGTGAAGAATCTTCTAAGGATAATGCTGGAGGGAGCCTACACCAACCTCAAGAGGATATTCCTTGCAGCGGACCGTGTAACGGATATGGAACTGCGAAGGAGAATCCTTGAGGGGCGGGTGGAACCTGAACCCAAGGTCGCCGAGGTCTCATGCATAGGCTGCGCCGGGTGCTCCAATGCCTGCCCCACAGGTGCCATTGAGATGAGGGACCTGGATGAACCCGTTGAGATAATCGAGGGTCTCGTGAAGAAGCAGGTACCGGTACTGAACAGCGAAAAATGTGTGCACTGTTACTACTGCCACGACTTCTGCCCGCTCTACGCACTCTTCGGCGAAGCAGGGACCATACACCCCAACGATGTGGGGGATGTCGATTTCGATGCTGGAAGGGTGCTCCAGAAACCCGTTAAGATATCAGAGGATAAACTAAGATTCATATCCCATTTTCTGGCTGATAAGAGCGTTATGAAGACAGAAACCCTTGCAGAGACCGCAAGGAGGATCAGGTGATTTAAAATGGGTCTTAAATCTTTTTCAAGGGCAAGGGCAGTACATGCAATGCTCGTATACACAGGTGGATGCAATGGCTGCGACATAGAGATAGTAAACGCAGTCTTCTCACCAAAATATGATGCTGAACAGTACAAGATATTCCTCACATGGAACCCAAGGGAGGCCGATGTCCTCATAGTAACGGGGCCCGTGACAAAGCAGAACGAGGAACCACTGAAAGCCATATATAATGCAATACCCGAACCAAAGGCGGTTATAGCTGCAGGGGCATGCGCACTCATGGGTGGCGTCTACAAGAACATACACGGGGACATACCATCTGAGGAGATCTGCGGCCCTGTTGACCAGGTCATACCAGTTGATGCCAGGGTTCCGGGCTGTGCGGTGAGACCAGAGGACGTCCTCGCAGCCGCAGTCGCAGCACTTCCAAAACTGCTGGAGGCGGATTGAACAGATTCAGGTGCTTACAATGGATGGAAAACAGGAGATAATAGAGACAGAAATAGCAATGGGGCCCGTGCATTCAGCAGCCATAGAGCCCTACCGTGTAAGGCTCTTCGTTGAGGACGAGATAGTGAGGGACGCTGAGATAACTGTTGGCGTGAACCACAGGGGGATTGAGAGGATAATGGAGGGTCTCCCGGTTGAAAAGGCCAACAGCCTCACCGAGAAGGTCTGCGGTATCTGTTCAGGCGTCCACCTCTGGAACTCGGTCTTGGTCGCTGAGAAGGGCCTCGGCGTGGAGATACCTGAGAGGGCATCCTACATAAGGATCATCGTCGGTGAACTTGAAAGGATCCACAGCCACCTCCTATACCTGGCCCATGGAAACGAGGTCCTGGGCCATGAAACCTTCTCCATGAGACTATTCTACATAAGGGAGACGGTAATGGAGCTTCTAAGGCTCATAGGGGGTAACAGGGTACAGTACGGCGTCCCGATAATAGGAGGGATAAGGCCCAGGGCAGACCTTGATGAGATGAAGATACAGAGGATAGGGGAGGGCATTGATCTCATCGAGGAGAAGTTGGAGGCCTTCGCAGAGAGGTTCACCTCCGACCCCATGATAATGTCCCGTATAACAGGGGTATGCCCCATAAGCAGAAAGGATGCACTGAGGTTACATGTCACAGGACCAACTCTGAGGGCAACCGGTGTGGACCTTGACGTGAGGCGTGAGATGCCATGCTACGACCCCTTCGAATTTGAGGTTATAACACAGGATGGTGGTGATGTAAGGGCAAACCTCCTCATGCGTGTACTTGAAATATTTGAATCAGTGAAGATCATAAGACAGGCCCTCAGGGATTTACCAGAGGGTAAGGTCGTTGACAGGAGCTGGGAGATGCAGGACACAGGCATCGTCAAGAGCTACGTGGAGGCGCCCCGTGGCAGACTCTACCACTCCTATGCAATAGAGGATGGAAGGGTCAGGGGTTCGATTATAAGGACTCCATCCATGTCAAACATAGGGGCAATGCAGTATGCATGTATAGGTCACCACATCACAGACGCCCAGCTGGGCATAGTCCAGTGTGACCCCTGCTTCACATGTACAGACAGGGCCATAGAGATTGTAGATATGTCTGATAATCCTCGCAGGTGATTTAATGGATCCATCATACTCAGCTGTAACGGTTTTGGGAACACTAATCCTGGGATTGCTTGTTAGCCTCTGGCTCCCTGGTATTGAAAGGAAATTTGTGCATGCAAGGATACAGCAGAGGATAGGGCCACCTCTCTCAAGCCCGGGTCTGATGGCAGCCCTCAAGTTCTTCTATAAGAAGACAGTCAGGCCATCCTCACCCCTTCCAGGGCTCTACAATTCACTTCCAATTATGGGGTTCATATCAGCCCTCCTCATACTGCTATTCCTAATACCACCAATGTACTCTCTGGGGGCCCTGGCAAGCCTTGTTGCCATCGTCGGATTCCTGAAGATAGAGGAGGTCATATATGTATTCATGGGTTCCCTCTCAAGGTCCGTAATGTCAATGGGGATGCCCTTCCCTGACCTTGCAAGGGGGGCGAAGCACCCTGACGTTAATAGGTACTTCCTTGAGGATCTGAGCTCCATGAGGGCCTTCCGTTTGATAGCCTCCGGTTCATTCCCCATCTACCTTGCAATCTTTGTGCCGGCTGTGTTGTCCGGGAGCATCTTCCTGAAGGACATCGTGGCCTATCAGGCGGTCCATGGACCCGTCATCTTTACCATGGCCGGTGTGATAGGGGCCGTTGTTTTCTTCATAGGATACATGATACTCCTCAACGAGTACCCCTTCGCAATCCTAAAGACAAAGGCTGATGTGATAGAGGGGCCATACATGGAGTACGCCGCACGGTACCGGGCCTTTGTCTACATAACCAGGGGATTCCTCATGTTCACCCTGGGATGCCTGTTCTCGGTCCTCTTCCTGGGAGTGCCACCTGACCTACTCAGCTGGGGCATACTGGTTAACATTGCAGTGGCAGCGATATTACCTGTTCTGATGGCCATATTCAGCGCCTTTGCACCGGTATTCACATTCAAGCAGTTCTACCCTGTAACGGTGGCGGCTTCAGTGCTCGGGGTCCTGGCACTGGTCACAGCATTCGTCTGAAGGTGATAGTATGAAGATGGTTATAAGACCAAGGCACATGATAAGCCTCGGAGGGTACATAGTTGAACTTGAGTTCCCCTACCGTAACCTCATAGTTGTAAACCCCACCGATGAGCACATAAAGATAGAGGTCCCTGTATTCAATGAGGAATGGATAGAGGAGCACCGCAAGCTTGGACTTAAAATAGTGCCAGTGGGGGATGATGATAACTACCTGAGCCTCTGGAGGAAGGAGAAAGCCCTCCTTGAGGCATCAGATTGACCAGTGATTTTATGAGTTCAGTGGCTCTTAGTATAAAGACAGTTGAGAGGCCCGGGGTTCTGAGTGAGATAACCGGCATGATAGCATCAAGGAATATAAACATCACCTACGCCCACCTCTACGTTGAAAGGGATGGTCATGGCGCAATATACATGGAACTTGAGGATATAGATGACCGGGAGTCCCTCATTGATGAGTTGAAATCCTCCAGCACGGTACTGGATGTGAAGATACACAGGTCACTTGAGGAGATCTATGGTAAGAGGATAATTATAATTGGTGGGGGAGCCCAGGTGTCCCAGGTTGCAATGGGTGCCATCAGTGAGGCCGACCGGCACAACATCAGGGGTGAACGCATAAGCATCGACACCATACCCCTTGTGGGGGAGGAGGAGCTTGCAGAGGCTGTGAGGGCTGTTGGGAGACTCCCGAGGGTGGCGGCGCTGGTACTTGCAGGGTCCCTCATGGGTGGTGAAATCACGAGGGCCGTTGAGATGGTTAAGAGGGAACATGATATTACGGTTATAAGCCTCAACATGCCAGGGAGCGTCACCGATGTGGCTGACCTCGTTGTAACGGACCCCATACAGGCAGGGGTGATGAGTGTCATGGCGGTGGCTGATACTGCTGTTTTCAGCATTGAAAAGGTAAGGGGTAAAAAATTTTAGAAAAAGATGTTCAACTCATCTCAATTGCACGTATGAGTTTGCTAGCAGCGTTTTTAAGTTCTGGGTCCTTTATGTCCCCGCTTTCCCTTATTTTGAGGGCAAGTTCCAGAACCTTTGAGACGTCTGATGGCTTCAGGTTCTCTGCCATCTCAAGGTAGGTCTGGTCCTCCTCGGGTATCTCCTCCTTCTTCTTCTCAGCAAGTTCCAGGAGAACACGGCAGCTGCTCATAATATCTGGACTGTCCAGGTCTTCACACTTTTTAAGAAGTTCCTCCTTCATAACATCACCATATCTATTATGTTGAAACAATTATTTAAACTCTGGGAAATTATCTCAAAAAATTCATGATATGTAGGATAATCCTGTGGCTGATACCTGTTATGGTGTAATTCGTTTATTGTTTAATTCTGTGGCTGATATCTTTCACTACTTCATTGAGTCAGCATGGCCCCTCCCTTGCGCAGACCTCTGCAAGGCTGCAACCGGCACACCTTGAGGGATTCACATCCACTGATGGTACCTCTCCATCATCGGTTATCCTCCTTATCTCGTCAAGCACATCAAAGAGGTACTCCCTCCTCCGGTAGTCTATCACAACCGGCCGCCTTTCTGCCGGTAGCATGTAGTCTATGAAGGCTACCATGACCTCTGTTTCAAATTCCCTCTCAACCAGGATTGCATGGGCCGTTATTTCAAGGCTGTCAGAGGGCCATACTCCACTTGCAGGAGGCAGTGATGTCCTGAACTTCAGGGGATAGTATGATCCGCCACTTATCTCCATGCTGACACGGCCATGCAGCTCAATTGATGGGTCATATATGGGGTAGTCCCTGATGAGGGGAGGGAAGATGAGGGAGGCAGCCCTGTCGCACTGGCCCCTTAGGAGGGCCATGGACCTTCCTATGCGCAGTGCCATGGCCCTCACCTCAAAGAGCATTGGTTCAGCTATAGGATCCCGTTCATCTTCATCAAGGTCCCCCAGGATCCTCTCAAGATCCTCCATCAGCATTGCTTCCAGTTCCTCCACCCCAACATCATCTTCCAGTTTCCGTGTCCTGCTCTCTGCAGCCGCCCGGAAGTCGAGGTAGACCTTCCTGAGGTTTACTGCATAAGGTTTCATGGGTTCCCTCACCCCGAGGACCTCCCTGAGGTACAGCTTGATGGGGCAGAACATGAATTCTGATATCATGGATACTGCAACCGACATCCAACCACCATGACACTTTATAATATTTATTAATATTAAAGTATTACTATCACTTAAAAAATATGGGATTTAGAGCATCCTGAGGCGCAGGGGTTCACCCATCACCCACTGGATATCTGATATCTCAGACAGCGCCTCCTGCACATCCCCCTCTGCTGCCTCATGGGTTACGATGTATATGGGCACAGTCTCGCCCTCATGGGCACCCTTCTGGGTCACAGATTCTATGCTTATACCGTGTCTGCTGAAGGCCCCGGCTATCTCATGGAGAACTCCTGCCCTGTCGACGGCATCAAGCCTTATGTAGTACCTTGAGGATGTTCTGGAGAAGTCCCGAACTGACTCAACAACCCTGACACCGGGGCCTGTGGGCATTGATCCCTCAGGGTTGACTGCAATATCCATGCAATCCGCGACAACTGCACTTGCAGTCGCCCTCCTGCCAGCACCCTTACCATAGAACATGACTGGCCCTGTGAAGTCCCCTGTGATGTATATTCCGTTGAAGACACCGTTCACCGAGGAGAGGAGGTGGTCGTGGGGTACCAGCGTGGGTGTAACGCCCAGCTCCAGTTCACCATCACTGAGCCTGGCTGTTGCAAGGAGCTTCACACTGCATCCAAGCTCTTCAGCAGCATATTCAATGTCATCCCTCCGTATGCTGCTTATACCCTCAACGTGGAGTTCATTCTCTGGTACATGGACACCAAAACCAAGGAGTGTGAGTATTATTAGCTTCTGTGCGGTGTCATGGCCCTCTATGTCAAATGTGGGATCCCTTTCAGCATATCCAAGCCTCTGGGCCTCCCTCAGAACATCATCAAATTCCATGCCCTCTGAGGCCATCCTGGTCAGTATGTAATTGGCAGTACCGTTTATTATCCCATATATTGATTCTATCCTGTTGGCTGCAAGGGACTCGTTGAGGGCCCGGAGGACAGGTATACCACCGCCAACACTGGCCTCAAATGCAACCCTCACACCCTTCTCCCTGGCAGCACCCATTATTTCATCCCAGTGCCTTGCAAGGAGGGCCTTGTTGGCTGTTACGACGTGCTTACCATTCTCTATGGCCTTCAGTATGAAGCTAAGGGCGGGTTCATAGCCACCTATGAGTTCTATGACGATGTCTATTTCAGGGTCCTCGAGTATGTCATCTGCGTCGGTTGAAAGGATTCCGGGGTCTATTTCAACGCCACGGTCGCTTTCAATGTCAAGGTCAACGACCCTCCTGAGCCTCAAGTCCATTCCAGTCTTTTTCCTTATGATATCATGGTTGGTGTTGAATATTTCCACCACACCTGCCCCTATGGTTCCAAATCCTATGAGTCCTATGTTCACACAAAAACCTCCATACTTCTTTTTACTCAATTTTGAGATCCTTCAGCTTTATGAATTCATTCATGGCCTCTCTGGTTGTCCCAACAACTACCCTGTAGCCCTCTGATTTTCCCATGAACCTCTCAAGTTTACCCCTTGCAATTATGCGCTCCCCCTCCCTGGCCTGACCAGCATAGGTGTGGGTGAAGGACACCACCTCCCCTATATCAACCTCAGGGCCTTCAATCACATTAACATCATCCACAAGGTACCTTGATGGGTTGTCAAAGGCCTCAAGGGCATCCACGACTGTGCACTCAATGGTTATGCTCCCATGGGGCTCATAGGTTGTATCGCCCCAGGAACCCTCTATTTCACTCCAGTCCCTGGTTGCAAGGATGTCGAACAGGGTTCCGTCTATCATTCCCCGGTTGTTCTTGCGCATCTCATACCAGCAGAACTCCCTGAAGGATAGGGTGTCGTCAACGATCCTCTTACTGTAAACCCTCCGGAGTAGCTCTTCATCAAGGCCCATTAGGGGTGATGATGGGTCATCCTTCAGTTCACCGAAGGCATCCATGGCCAGCCGGTGGTTTTTCAGTCCATAGACAACGAAGTCAATGTCGGAGTTCTCAGGGTCATAGAGTCCTGGCAGTATGGATCCAGATACGCCCATGTACCTGTAGGGGATTCCGGTTGCATCGTGGAGTGCATCTGCTATTTTAACAGACTTCTGGAGAAGGGGATCTGATGGCGACTCCATTATATTCTCCAGACGTTTTTCAGGCCTCAGTATCTCCCCTACCTTGTTGTGGGGCACGCCCATCATCCTAACCCCAAGCTCATCATAGTGGTGAAGGTACTCTGGGTGTGCATCCGCAAGGAAACGGTATGCCACCTCCGAGCTGACCTTCGAGTATCTTGCAGAGTCCAGTGATCTTTCACCATCCATGTCGGGTATGTAACGTAAAAATGATATGATCCTCCCGGCAGGATGGAGGTATGAGGTCACAGCAAAGAAAAGGTCATCAGTGGTGTGTATGAAGTCACGGATTCTGGCTCTCATAGATAAATTAAATGCTTGATGTGACTATAAACCTTTTCATATGATAATCATAAGACTTGAACCGGGCATGGACCTAATGGGAGATGAGGGCAGCTGAAGAGGATGGGGTTGTGGTGACGGGTATAGGGAGCCTCCACAGGGTCAGGATACGGACGGCTGATGAATCAGACCTCATGGTCAGGGGTCCCCTTGAGATACTTTCACTGCAGGGAACCATCTCACGTGATGGGGTGCACCTCCACATTGCAGTCGCCGATTCAGAGGGCAGGGTTACAGGGGGCCACCTCAGGGGGGACTGCCCGGTGAGGACAACTGCAGAGGTCGCAGTGATCCCATATAAAGGGGTGCTGCGGAGGGTGATGGACAGGAGGACAGGGTACAGGGAACTCATTGTCATTGATTGAGCCCTGAGTTTCACTCCGGATTCCCTGGAGGTTCCACAATACATGGTTCCAGAATCATCACACTGGGGTTTTTACTAGCAGTACCCGGGGTCAACTACAGGTTTCCATCATCACCAGCCACCATAGTTTCTTATCTCCTCAACATCCGCTCCCATCACCACCCGCTGCTAACAGTCTGGGCATCCTACTTATAGGGGCAGCTCCAGAATATAATGATGGTGATGTAATGATATATGAGCACCTTGAAGATCCTCTCCTCTATGATGGGAGTCAGATAGAACCTGCATGGGCCCTCAGTGAACTGGGAATAAAGGGCTCAAGCATAATAACGTGGATAGGCCCCATGGATGTGAAGAATATAGTGGATTATGAGGATGTTGAACTTGAGATAAGGTCTGAGGAGGTCCTCCATTTCATTGTTGAGCACTTCGATGAGCAGCCATCCAGCCTGAGGCTTGCATACCACAGGCAGAGGATTCTTGTGATGCTGCTCATGGAGGAACTCATGAGAATTGGTGTGCGGACAAGGAGAGAGGGGGATGATCTCTACATAGGTTCATCAAAGCTCACGGTTTCAATAGCAACGGCCTCTGTGTCCAGCATGAAGATACACCTCGGCATCAACATCCATGAGAGGGGGACACCCGAGGATGTTGATACCATCGGACTCATGGATGAAAAGCCTAAACTTTCGGATGATGACATTAAGGCAATAGCTGAGAATGTTGCAATGGCATATATACATGAGATTGATTCCATTGAGGAAGATATAGCCAAGACAAGGATCTTTTAGGCGTATAGGGATGGAAAGAAGGATTAGGTCTCAGGATATGGCCAGAATCTTATTCAGCCTCATCTAATCGTTGAAGTGGTAATGATGAAGATAGTTATAAATGGAATACACGCAAACCTGAGGTTTTCAGCTGCCCATATGATACCTGAACATGAATCGTGTGGCTGCATACACGGCCACTCCTATATAGTTGACGTTAAGGTTGAGGGGAAGAGGAGTGGGAAGCATGGCTTTGTAGCTGATTTCAAGGATGTTAAGGATATAGTCAGACGAATATGCAATGAATTTGACCATAAACTCCTGATACCCCTCAGGAACCCCCTGATAAACTTCACATCCACCAGCAGAGCAGTTAAATTTGAAATAGCAGGTAAGAAGTACACCATACCCGAGGAGGACTGCTGCCTCCTTGACCTTGAATCCAGCTCTGCAGAGGAACTTTCAAGGTACTTCGCATCAACACTCTTCAAGGAACTGAGCAGCAGGTATGATATATCCTCTGTTGAGGTCTGTGTGAATGAGGGTATAGGACAGGGGGCCGTATACACAATATCCAGGTGATCTCGATGAGGGCACCCATCGTGGAGGTCTTCAGCAGCATACAGGGCGAGGGCCTCCTTGTGGGAAAGAGGCAGGTCTTTGTGAGGTTCGCAGGCTGTAACCTCAACTGCAGCTACTGTGACACGCCAGAGAGCAGGGACCCTGCAGCCGGAAGGCTCTTAACAGTACCTGAACTTAAAGATATTGTTGAAGGGCTCATAACACCAGATTTTCATTCAATAAGCATTACAGGGGGCGAACCCCTCCTGTACCCTGATTTTATCTGCGAATTCCTTGAGGAGATTCCTCACAGGACCCTTCTCGAGACCAACGGCTCCCTACCACGCAACGCAGAGATGATATCCCACCTCCTTGACTACGCCTCAGTTGATATAAAAATGGCTGAACATTTTTCAGACAATTTAGGATCCAATACTACAGAATCCGATATATCCGGTCCTGGAGACGTCATTGAACGGGAGATTCAAGTCATAAACATATTAATATCAAGAGGTGTAGATACATATTGTAAGGTGGTTGTGATGCCCACAACAGGGGCGGACTACATGGGGGCCCTGGCAAAGAGGGTCCTTGAAGGCGTTGATGAACCGGAAAAACTTTCAATGGTTATACAGCCATGCAGTCCCCCTGAGCAGTGGGCTCAATACACTCCTCGCCTGCTGGAAATGTCCCAGGAAGCCGGAAAGTATATGGATGTTTACGTGATACCACAGATGCATAGGGCCCTTGGCCTTAGATAGGAGGTTTTCAGATGGAAATGGAAACAAAGGTTACAGTCCATGATGCCATGACATCGAATGTTATAACAGCCGACCCTGGCATCAGCGTTGCAGAAGCAGCATCAATAATGACCGAGAAGAAGGTTGGAAGCATCATCGTCAAGAGCAACTCCGAACCAGAAGGACTCATCACAGAGAGTGACATCATAAGGAAGGTTGTTTCCAGGGACCTGCACGCCAGCAAGGTTACAGTGGGGGAGGTGATGACCCGCAACCTCATAAGCATAGAACCCGAGAGGGAGCTCAGCGAAGCAGCCAGGTTAATGGCCAAGAACAGCATAAGGAGACTTCCGGTGGTCAAGGACGGGGCACTTGTCGGGATTCTGACGTCATCTGACGTCATGATGGTGGCCCCGGAACTCACAGAGATCCTTGTTGAGAATGCGAGGATCGAAGAGAACAGGGTGCAGATCCCTGAAGGTGAGAGGTCAGTGCCGGGTGTCTGTGAGATATGCGGCAACTTTGAGGAGTACCTTGAGGAGTACGATGGTAAATACATATGTGAGGAGTGTAAAGAGGACCTAGAGGGTGAATGATTTGTTTGTAAGAGACGTAATGACATTAAATCCTGTCTCAGTCTCACTTGAAACCGCCGCCACGAGAGTAAGATCTATTTTAAGGGATGAAGAGTTCAGATGCGTCCCTGTGGTTGACGGGGAAAAACTGAGGGGTATTATAACCCGGGGTGATGTCCTTAACATCACAGCGACAAAGTCCAACCTTGAGGCAAGGGGCATAATGGAAAGGCCAAGGCTGATCCTGACCCCTGAAATGGATGCAATGAAGGCTGCAGCCGACCTGGTGAGGGCCGGTGAAATACAGGCCCCTGTGGTTGAGTCCACAGAGAGCATGAAACTTGTGGGGATAGTCAGCACCATAGACTTCATCTCAGGGTTCATTGAAAACGGATATGAACCCGTCAAGAGTCCAGTGATCGAAATAATGACACCTGAACCTGTCACCTGCCAGCACAGCGATCCTGTATCAGCAGTATGGGATAAGATGGATGAATCAGGATTTTCAGGGCTGCCAGTGATGAAGAACGGCAAACTGATAGGTATCATAACAAGGAAGGACCTCATAAGGTACGGCCATGCCCGGATTCACAGGGAGTCCGGTGATGTGAGGTCAGCGGCGGTTGAGAAGATAATGAAGACACCACCTGTGGCCATAACGCCCGATACGCCTTCTGAAAAAGCTGCTTTTCTTATGCTGGATAGGGACATCGGTAGAATCCCTGTTGTTGAGAATCCGGTGTTCATAAAAAGTGACCCCAGCATGGTGAAGGAAGCCGATCTTCTGGGCATAGTGTCCAGGGAGGACGTCCTCAAAGCATATATCAAGTGAAATGGTGGCCCATGATAAGGGAAGGACCCATCATCCAGAACCCAGTTTTTATTAATAAAATTATTTTAAGTAATAACGATACTTACTTCATGTAAGTATATCTCCCAGAGAGGTGTGTAAATGAGAAAAAAAGACACCATAAACCTGGTAAAGTCTAGGGACCGTGGTCCCGTCGAATTCGAGAGCAGAAACTTCGACCATGAAGGCGATGTGATGGCCATCGCCAGGAAGGAAGTTATTTCCATACCACAGACAGCCACCATCAAGGAAGCAGCGGAGATAATGGTTAAGAACAAATTCAGGAGGCTTCCAATAACAAACCCAGGGACAGGTAAGCTCCAGGGGATAGTTACGGCCATGGATATCCTGGACTTTTTAGGAGGGGGAGATAAATCCAAGATCATCGATAAGAAATATGATGATAACTTCCTTGCAGCTGTCAATGAATCAGTTAAAAGTATCATGACACGTGACGTTATCAGCATAACCACCAGGGATTCAATTGCAGATGCAGTGAGCATGATGCTTGAGAACAGTGTCGGTGCGCTACCAGTAGTTGATGATGACGAGAAGATAGCTGGAATAGTATCTGAGAGGGACTTCGTACTTCTCATGGCAGGGGTGTTCAATGATGAGGTGACAGAGGAGCACATGACAGCAGATGTGATAAGCACAACACCAGGCACACCCATAGAGGGCGCTTCAAAGATAATGGTCAGGAACAGGCTAAGGAGGATCCCTGTTATTGGTGAAGAGAGAAAAACCCCACACCCGGAGGAGGAAAAAATCGTCGGGATAGTGACATCCACTGACATACTCGAGTTCCTTGGAAGGAACCAGGCCTTCAATGCAATGAAAACCAACAGTGCCGAGGAGGTCCTCTCAACACCTGTAAACGAGATCATGGAGACACGGGTCTGCACGGTAACATCAACAACACCCCTGGGAAGGGTATGTGAGCTCATGGAGAAACATGGAATAGGAGGACTTCCCGTGGTGGACTATGGAAACCTGACAGGAATAATAACTGAAAGCGATTTACTGAGGGCAATAGCCGGGTAGGTGGTTACAGTGGATATAGGGAGCATAATGACAGATGAAGTCGTCGTCATGGATGAAACACAGCAGGTTGCCTATGCAAGGAACCTCATGCTGAGACACGGGATAAGCAGGGTCGTGGTTGTTGACGCGGATGGTAAACCGGTCGGTATAGTTACTGAGACAGATATAACCAGGAAACTCCGTGTTAACGGTCCCGACTGGAAGAGGAGACCAATAGATAAGATCTCCATAAGGAGGGTGATGACAGAGAACCCCATAACCGTGAATATTGGCGACACCCCACGGGATGCAGCTGACCTCATGCTGAGGAAGGATGTGGGGTCCCTCCTTGTAATGGATGGGGAGGAACTTGCAGGCATAGTGACCAAGAAGGACCTTCTCAGGTTCTTCAAGGACAGATGCGCCGGCAGATGGAAGGTCAGGGACCTCATGACAGAGGACGTTAAAACGGTAACACCAAACCACACACTCTCCCATGTAATAAGCGTCATGGAGGAGAACAACATCTCAAGGGTGGTTGTGACAGACAATGGCACAGTTGAGGGGATAATAACCTCAGAGAACCTCTCATTCGCAACCTTTGAGGACCCGGAGAGAGGCATACCCGTCGAGAGGATCTACTTCATAAGCAGGACCTCGGAGGATAAGAAGAGGGTCCGGACCATTGCAATGCTAACCGCGGGGGACATAATGACCGAGAACGTGATAACGGTTGAACCATCAGTTGATGCATCTGAGGCAGCAAGCATCATGCTTGAAAACAGTATAAGCGGCCTCCCTGTGGTTGAAGATGGTGAACTGGTGGGAATAATAACCAAAACAGATATAATAAGCGGAATCCAGTAGGTGGAGAGTATGATAATCAAAAACATCATGTCAGAGGATCCCATCTGCATTGATAAGGACCAGAACATATGCGACGCCCTGAGACTCATGGGTAAAAGGAACGTCTCAAGGCTCCTTGTTATAAACACCAACAGCGACCATGAGAGGGAACTCGTTGGGATAGTTACCGAGAAGGACATAGCACTCAAACTCGGATCCTCAAGGTATGGCAACATGGCACCATCCCACTTCCACGTCTCAACGGTCATGACACAGGAACTCATAACAGCAGACCCTGATATGGATGCCGGAAACGCGGCAAACATGATGCTCGAGAACAACATCGGAAGCCTCCCTGTTCTCAGGGACGATGAAATCGTGGGTATAGTTACAAAGTCAGACCTCCTGGACATCTGCAGGGGAAGGGCCTATGAGAGGTACACTGCAGCCGATGTCATGAGCACAGAGATGATAACTGTGTCCCCGGCAGAGAGGGTTGTCCATGCGAGGAGGATGATGATCGAAGCCGGCATAGGCCGTCTGCTTGTCATGGAGGAGGATGAACTTGCAGGCATACTCACAGCCAGGGACATGACAAGGGCTGTTATAAACTTCAGGAAGCTCGTCCCTGACAGGCACAAGCCCTCAAGGATAAGGAACCTCCTGGTGGAGGATATAATGAAGCAGAACGTGAGGACAGTTGCGGAGGATACCCCGGTAACTGAAGTGGCATCACTCATGCTGGAGACAGGTTACGGAGGATTCCCTGTAACCAACCAGAAAGTTGAGGGCATAGTAACAAAGACAGACATCCTTGACCTCATGGTTGAGATAGAGGGTGTCTTCTAAATTACTTTTTTTAAGGAGAGCTCAAGTGAATTCAATGAACAGTGACATCCCCTTCGACATGATCCAGGAGAGGACAGGTATACCATCTTCAAGGTTGAAGGTTGCATTTGCCAGGGGAAGTGTGAGGCTCCTTGAAGCCAGGGGTCTCCGGGCCATCCTCTTCAAGAAGCCCCTCGGTGACCTGGAGGCAGGGACGGTGATCTACCTTGGAGATGAAACTGAGGTCATAAGGGGATTTCCAAAGATAAGGAGGACACTGCTACTCTCACCCACCATCAGGGAACACTTCAGGGACAGGGTTGCTGTAGAGGAAAAGATGAATGGCTACAATGTTCGTATTGCACGCCTGTTATCAGGAGAAACCGTGGCACTCACAAGGGGGGGTCATGTCTGCCCCTTCACCACCACGAAGGCTCAGGAACTCCTCGACCTCGACGAATTCTTCAGGGAACACCCGGACCTCGTAGTATGTGGAGAGATGGTTGGAAGGGATAACCCCTATGTTTCACATGACTACCCGGAGGTCGGATCCCTCGGGTTCAGGGTATTCGATCTGCGGGAGAAGAACACAAACAGGCCTCTCCCTGTTGAAGAGAGGAGGGAACTCCTGGATTCCTATGGACTTCCTAGTGTGCGTCTATTCGGCGTCTACCCAACTGAGGATGCAGCCCAGAAGGTTGCAGATATAATCAGGGCCCTCGGAAGGGAGGGAAGGGAGGGCGTGGTTATGAAGGACCCCTCCATGGAGTTACCCCCCCTGAAGTACACATCATCACAGGCCCATGCGCGTGAACTTGCATACGCCTTCAGCTACCCCTTCGACTTTGGTAGACCATTCTTCTTCAGCAGAGTCATAAGGGAGGGCTTCCAGGCCTATGAACTCGATGAATCAGATGATGAAACCCTTGAAAGGGCACGCCGCCTCGGGGAGGCAATAATATACCCCATGCTCGAGAGGATAAAGAGCATATCAGCTGGCGAGGCCGCCTATGAGGACACTGTCATCGACGTTGAGGACAGGGAGGCAGCAGAAGAATTTATACGTCACCTCGTCCGCCTGGGGGTCTCAGCCACCCTCGCAGATTACCGTGACGGCAGGGCAACCATAAGACGCTTCTACCAGTCAACAACTGACAGGATAAACAACTACCTTAAGGGGGGCCTCTACTGACCTCTCTTCCAATAGCCTACCTGGGCCCTGAGGGGACATTCACAGAGGAGGCAGCCCGGAGGGTCGGTGAGGAACTCATTCCCTTTGATTCAATACTCGAGGTGCTGGGTGCAGTGGCCACTGGAAGGGCATCACGGGGTGTTGTACCCATCGAAAACTCAATAGAGGGGCCGGTGGGGGTCACCCTTGACCTTCTTGCCTGGGAATATGATCTCTGCATAGAGGGTGAGATAATACTCCGCGTAAGGCACAACCTCCTTGTTAACCCGGGTGTATCCATGGATGAGATCCGGGAGGTCTACTCCCATCCCCAGTCCCTTGCACAGTGCAGAGGGTTCCTGGAGGAACTGGGTGCCTCAACACACTCAACACCAAGCACGGCTGCAGCTGCAAGGACCATAATGGGGAGGAGGGAATGCGCGGCCATAGGAACGAGAAGGGCTGCGGATATATATGGCCTCGAGGCGATTGCAGAGAACATCCAGGACTTTGACCCCAACTTCACAAGGTTCATAGTCCTTTCAGAGGGTGACCATGAACCAACAGGAAGGGATAAGACCTCCATAGTCTTCTCACTATCAGAGGATAAACCAGGGGGACTCCATGAGATCCTGGGGTTCTTCGCGGACGCAGGAGTCAACCTCACCAAGATAGAGTCCCGCCCATCAAAGAGGGGTCTTGGCAAGTACATATTCTTTGTGGATTTCCAGGGACACCGGAAGGACCAGCATGTAAGGGAAATACTAGGGAGCATAGCTGAAAGGACCCCCTTCTTCAAGATTCTGGGTTCATATCCTGAAATGACTGATTATTGATTAATTCTGATCCTCAAAGGCGATTAAAACGTGAGTAAGAGCAATGGGTGGGTCATTTTAAGGGTGTGGCGCGGCACTCTGTAAATTTATATACTGGTGAGTACAATATAGATCCGTTTATTATCACTGATTTAATTCAGGAGATGGTGATGATTAGCCAGGATAAGAAAATGCTCCTGAGACAGCTCAAGAAACTTGAAAGGGAACGTGAAGAGGGAAGCATTTCAGAGAAGAAGTACCGATCACTCAGGGAACAGTACACACGTGAACTTGAAACCCTGGAGGCAGTGGAGAACATAAGAAGGCTTCAGGGACAGGAGACTCCTGAAAAGCCCCTTGACCACTGGGTGGAGGAGTCAAGAATAAAGAAGGACAGGAAAGAGAAAGAGGAGCTCATTGAAAAATATGTCAGGACAGATGAGACCAGAAGGAGTAAGAGGCCGAACCTGTCCCTGATAGGGGCCATAGTCCTTGTGGTGGCATTCCTCTTCGGCACCGGTTTCGGCCTTTACTTCATGAATATCCAGCCCGAAACTCCGGCCACGGGGACAGTCACGGTGAATGAGAGCGCATTCCCATCCTTCAACAACACAGTGAAAAATGTAACTGTAACCTCCAATAAGACATTTAATAAGGCAAACACAACACCACAGGAACCATCCACACCATCCACACCATCAACGCCACAGGATAACCAGGGGACAGGTGGCACAGGCGGCAACCAGAACCCGCCATCATCACCCTAGTGAGGTTATGATATGAAGAGGTACATCTTAATCCTTTTCATGGTCATGGTCGTTGCTGTATCCGGCTGCACATCAGAGGATTCAGGAACTGAAAACCAGACAAAAACATTCACAGCAAATAATATTTCATTTGAATATCCATCAGACTGGGTAACAGCGAATTCGCTGGCCAACGACACAGTTGCAGCGGTTGGAGACCCATCATCCGTTGATTCCTCAGGTCTTGCCCAGGTCTCTGTGGTTATCCAATCAAAGGACCTCAAGGGGAACCTTTACGACATGTACAGGGCGAATTATGAAGCCCTTTTCACAAATTCAAGTTACAGGAGGGTCTCGGAGACCAACACAACCATCGGAGGTTATCAGGCCATCGAAAACATCTACACAGTCACATCCAGCGGAACACAGAAAAAGCAGAGGGCAATATGGATAGAGAACAATGGAAGGGTCTATGTGATACTTTGCACAGCTCCGGCAGATAAATTCGATGCCGAGAGCCGGAACTTCGACCTCATTGTCAGGACCCTGAGGTTCCTCTGATTTTCACACCAGCCCCCGAATCCCTTCTTATTTTTTTGCCATCCAAAACTATAAATTTATATTTATCAAAGTACTATTAAACTATAAGGGTCGCTGCAGTGATAAATGGATGGGCTCTTTTTATTTTATCTCCAGGGGTTTAAGGGCTGCTAATGGCTTTTTAAACCAGGATTATACAGTGTGACCTTGTTCACGATAATCACGGTAACCACTAAAGAAAAGGAGGAAGAAGCAATGGTATTGCCAATATGCGATGTCTGTCTTAAAAGCGGAATTTTATGTCAGGGCTGTGAAAATAAACTTAAAACAGGGGAGGTAACTCAAACTGAACTGGAGATTGCAAAGGTTCTATACAGGATTGGAGAAGGAAAACTGGGATTTAAAAGGGCCATAGACCTTGACGGGATAGTCATAATAATCACAGAGGCTGATGAGGTCGGTAAACTCATAGGAAAGGGCGGTAAAATTGTAAAGGCAATATCAAGAGCCATAGGAAAGAAGGTCCGCGTCGTCGGAGAAAACTCAGACCTCAAATCAGTTGCAGAGGACGTTCTAGCACCTGCAAGGATATCAGGGATCAACATTGTATTCGGGAGGGATGGTGAAGAACGCTTCAAGATAAGGGTCATGAGGGAGGATGCCAGGAGGGTGCCTGGCAAACTGGAAACCCTCAATAATATAATAGAAATGCTGACCGGTGAGAGGACGGTTGTAGTTATAGATGATACTTGATGGGGATTCCATGCAAATCATACTGTGTGTCACAGGGAGTGTTGCAGCAATCGAAGCGGTGAAGCTTGCAAGGGAGCTCCGGAGACATGGAGCTGATGTTAAGTGCTTCATGAGTGAAGATGCCTGCAGGATAATACACCCCTATGCAATGGAATTTGCAACAGGAAGCAAACCGGTACTCGAACTCACAGGGGAGATTGAGCACGTTAAATATGCAGGCGCCGACCTGATCCTCGTGGCGCCGGCAACAGCCAACATCATAGGTAAGATGACATACAGGCTGGTTGATAACCCTATATCTTCCCTTCTCCTCACAGCATCAGGCATGGGGACCCCAATTGTCATGGTGCCATCGATGCATGAGGCCATGTATGCAGCCGCATCAGAGAACATCAGGAAGCTGAAGGAGGAGGGTGTTATCTTCATCGAGCCGCGCATGGATGAGGGAAAGGCCAAGTTCCCGGACATTGACACCATAGTACTTGAGGTAATGAGACAGACCTCAAGACAGAGACTGAGGGGTAAAAGGGTCCTTGTGAGTCTAGGGGGGACCTATGAACCCATAGACCCTGTCAGGGGGATTACAAACAGGAGTTCCGGTAAGATGGGCCTCGCAATAGCAAGGAGGGCCTACATCGAGGGCGCCGATGTCACTGTGGTGGCAGGCACTGTATCTGTGGATGTACCTCCACAGTTAAGATCCTTCAGGGCAGAGACGGCAGAAGAGATGGCTGAAAGGGTCAGGGAACTCGTCGCTGACCATGACGTATTCATATCTGCAGCTGCAGTGGCAGACTTCAAGCCGGTCTACAGTGAGAGGAAAATATCCTCCTCAGAGGAGTTTTCAGTTGAACTCAGGCCCAACCCCAAGGTAATAGGGATCGCAAGGGATATTAACCCTGAAGCCTTCATCGTTGGATTCAAGGCAGAGTATGATGTGGATGATGATGCACTGGTGGAATCTGCAAGGAAACAGATCAGGGAATCCGGTGTTGACATGGTTGTTGCCAACGACGTCTCTGTTGAGGGTTTTGGCTCAGACAGGAACAGGGCAATCATTGTTTCAGACATGGTCACCGAGCTTCCTGTTATGAAAAAGGATGAACTTGCCTCCATCATAATTGATGAAGTGATAAGGAAGGTTGGAGACAACCTTGACCAGTTATTATAGCTTGAAAAAAACCTTTCCTGACTCTTTAGAAATATTAACTGCACTTCAAGTTTTTATTCATTTTAAGCTTAGCTGATTTGATTGCAGATACTTTAGCATTATCAATTAAAGGAGTTTAATACTTTAAAATCGTTTATGAATGGATTAAGGCATATAATCCTTGAATAATGCCTTATTAGCCCGTTCAAAAGTAAAATTCAACTCCAGGTTATTGTGAACAATAACCCGGAGGTGAAATTATGGCCTGCAGTTGGGATTGAAATTATGTAATTAATCCAATATATACCTTTTTTACTAAAAATGTATCAAAAAATCATATGCTCTCTTAAACATCCCTTTTGACCAGAACCGCCATGTGGTCCTTTTCGTAGGGATTGAGACCCACCTGATCAATTATCCTGAAACCAGAAGACTCAAGCTTCCCCACTTCCTCCCGGAAGATCTTCCTGGGACTCCTTGTAACATCTATGCTCCGGGCCTTTATCATTATTAGTCCATAACCATCCCTCTTCAGGAAGCAGTCCATGTTCTCAGTGAATAAACGGGTCTGGTCGGGCTGTGCAACATCACAGTACACAAGATCAGCAGCCTCAACCATCCTCAGATAACTTAGGGGCCTTGAGGCGTCCTCGAGGATTGGGACCATGTTTTTCCTGGATTCACATACACCCAGGAGTTCCCTCATCATCCTGGGTGAGAATTCGATGCAGTAGACCCTGCCATCCGTGACGATATCAGATATATGTGAGGCGGTTGTCCCGGCTGATGCACCCAGATAGAGAACCCTGGAGTATGAGCTCAGACTAAAACTCCTTAGACCGTTAAGTATGGCTGCAGCAAGCTTTGACCTCCGGGGGTCCCATACACGGTGCTCCCTGCCACCCCACTCAAGAACCCTCTCACCATAGACCTTCACACCCGGGTTGAGGTTAATGGTGAGGAGGGAGTTCTTCATGATAAAGACGCCATCAATACCCTTAACATTCTTCACAGCATACACCTGCCAGCTATCATTTCCTCTTCCTTCTGAAACCCTTCTTCCCTGCCGGAGGCTTCGGGTTATTATTTTTAATGGCCTCAAACCTCTCATTGAATGATTCAACTATCCCTGGATCGAATTCTCTGCTAAAAACGTCCTTTCTTACTGCAATGGCTATCTTACCAGCCAGGAGCCTTGCAACCTTTCCCCTGATCCACCAGGGGGATGACCTTATGGCTGGGTGCTGGAATATGACCCCATGCTTCGGTGGCCTTGCCCCTGATTTGAGGTGTCTGAAAAGGGCCTTCTCAGCTCCAAGGACCTGTATTGTGGAGGATGGTAGCATGGCAAGTTCCCTCAAACCCCCGGCATGGGCTATGAGCCTCGCACCAACATTTGACCCTGCGAGGGCCCTAAGGTTGGGGGCAAGCTTCTCCATCTTTATGTCAATGTACCTCTCTGTCTCCGCCCTCAGCCTCTGAAGACCCCTTATGCTCTCTGCAAGGCCCTGGAGGACGTGTAGGTCCTCCCCGGTCATATCTGAGCCAAGGCTCTCATCAACATCCATCCTGAAATTCTTCAGTATCTGATCCCGGTCACCATACTCCGCAATGAGCTCAACGTACTGTTCATGACTCCTGATACCATCGAGTTCAGGGAAGTGGAGGGAGTACCATTCCCTCAGCCTCTCTATGAGCTTCCCGGTCTCCTCATCAAGTTCATCGAGGGCATTTATGGCCTGTATTATGGACCTGTCTGTCTCCCGGAGGGACTCCCTCAACCTTTCACGCGCAACCGAGATGAGGGCGTCATGTATGAAGTCCCCCGCGGGCATGTCCAGTATTTCTGCCAGGATATCCTCAAGGTTCTCCCGGAGGTGGATGCCTGCCCTGCTTGGGACCTCGAACCGGAGGTTACTGAACCCTGCATACTCCCTGGATGGTGAGGCCTCAACCACAACCTCATCGTATTCCGGGGTGAGCCTCTCGAGCATCCGCATCTCCTCTGGCGAAACACCACCCCTCCCTGACTCAGCAAGCCTTCCGGGGATCTCATCAACCGGGAAAGGTTCATAATCTATGAGCTCCAGATCTTCACTGAAGGCAAGAGGACCTGCAATGCAACCTGTAAGATAACACTTCATAGGGGTACATCTATAGGTGACGGATATAAATATATTTAGCAGAAGGTGTTTTTCATGCTTGAGACCAGCATATGTAATATTGAACTCCGGAACCCGACCATACTGGCTGCAGGGGTCATGGGTAGCATGGCATCGTCCCTTAACAGGATTTACCGTGGGGGTGCAGGGGCTGTTGTGACCAAGTCCTTCTCACTCAAGCCCAACCCGGGATACAGAAATCCCACAACCGTGGAGGTCACAGGCGGGGTCATAAACGCAATTGGACTCTCAAACCCAGGTGTTGAGGCATTCAGGGAGGAGCTGAAGCTGGTGGATGAGGAGGTACCTCTGATAGCATCAGTCTATGGAGCCTCACCCGAGGAATTTGCCTCAGCAGCGGCTTCAGTGGAGGAATACGCTGACATGATTGAACTGAACGTCTCCTGCCCCCACGCCATGGCAGGGTGTGGTGCAGCAATTGGACAGGACCCTGAACTGACCTTCAGGGTTGTTTCTGCTGTTAAGGATGCAGTGGACGCCCCGGTATCCACCAAGCTCACACCAAACGTCACAGACATCGTGGAGATAGCACGGAGTGCCGAGGAGGCCGGTTCAGACGCCCTTACCCTAATAAACTCCCTCGGACCCGGGATGAAGATCGATATAAAGACAGCAAGGCCCATACTCTCCAATGCCTTCGGAGGCATGTCAGGTCCGGCAATAAAACCCGTCGCGGTCAGATGCGTCTATGACGTTTACCGCAGCGTTGATATCCCCATAATGGGTGTGGGAGGTGTCAGGGACTTCCAGGATGCAGTCGAGTTCCTCTTTGCAGGTGCAAGGGCCGTTCAGATTGGAACAGCCATAATGTATGATGGCCCCGAGGTTTTCATGAAGATATGCAGGGGCCTTGAGGCCTTCATGATGGCCGAAGGATTCTCATCGGTGGATGAGATGGTGGGGCTGGCACATGATTAGGGAGATGGATTCCATGAATGTTCCAGAGGTTCTTGAGATTAAGAGGATAGTTGAGGAATCTGAAACCGTGAAGACCTTCATATTCAGCTGGGACTTCAGACGGGAGGTTAGGCCGGGACAGTTCGTCATGGTCTGGGATTTCAGGGACGAGAAACCCATGTCTGTCTCCCTCATCGACCATGTGAGGTCGGAGATAGGAATATCCATAAGGAGGGTCGGTGAATTCACCGGGAGGGTCCATGGACTCAGTGAGGGCGACCTCTTGGGTATCAGGGGACCCTATGGCAGGGGATTTGAACTCATGGGCAGAAACCTGCTCCTGGTGGGGGGCGGGATAGGGATGGCGCCCCTGGCAGCCCTGGCAGATGAGGCCACCGCAAGGGGTATGCGTGTGGATGCACTTGTGGCTGCAAGGACAGTAGATGAGCTCCTCTTCCTAGACAGGCTTGAGGCTGCCGGTGTGAATATCAGTACGTGCACGGACGATGGGTCCTGTGGATTTAAGGGTTTCGCCCATGAGCGCCTCCTCGAACTTGAGTTAGAACATGATATGGCTGCTGTCTGCGGCCCGGAGCCCATGATGTTCCAGGTGATGAGGATACTGGATGAGAACGCTGTCCCTACCCAGCTCTCCCTTGAGAGATACATGAAGTGTGCGGTGGGTATCTGTGGCCAGTGCTGCCTTGATGATACCGGCTTCAGGGTATGTGCAGAGGGACCTGTATTCTGGAGTCAGGAACTATCTAGGATAAGGGAGTTTGGCCGTTACAGGCGGGACCCGGCTGGCAGGAGAGTGCCCTGGTGAGCTGGTGGTAACATGATAGAGAGACTGAGGGGTGCACTGACATCGGCGTCATTCCCTGTGATGGCCCTTTTACTTCTGTCAGCAATTGTGGTATACCCCCTCTGGACCATGCTATTCCTTGGAGCCGTATTCGCCTACATTGTAAGGCCCGTAGCCCTGAGGATAAACCGGAGGATACCATACCTCTCGGTATCCATCATCCTTGCAATGATCGTGGTCATAATGCCCCTCGTTGGAATCCTTGTATTCACAGTTGATTCCATAATAAATTCAGCCCCATCTCTCCTTTCACTCGCAGGGAGCATCCACGTACCAGGGGCTGGAAATCTACAGCCCTCGGCGGAGAACACACTTGCAAGCCTGAGAACGGTTCTGAGGGACATCCTAAGCGGTTCACTCAACTATGTTGTGGCCATCCTCCAGTCTGTACCAATGATATCCCTTCAGCTCTTCGTATTCCTTTCATCAACCTTCTACTTTGCAAGGGATGGTGGGAGACTCCTGGGTTACATCAGGACCCTGATACCGGAGGAGACAAGGCCCTTCATGGAGCGAATGGCCTCCGAGACCGAGAGGGTTCTCCTCAGCATATTCTATGGCCACTTCCTGACAGCCCTTGCAATAGGTTTAATGGCTGCAACTGGCTTTTATCTTCTCGGATACCCCTACGCCATACTCCTGGGTATAATGACGGGCCTCTTTCAGCTGATACCTGTGATAGGGCCATGGGCCGCCTACACACCCCTCTCCATCTATGACTTTGTCACAGGAAACATCCTGAGGGGAATCCTTGTCCTGATATTCGGGCTCTTCCTCAGCACCATTGACATATACCTGAGGCCCAAGCTATCAGGTAAGTACGCGGATATCCACCCCATGATATTCCTTGTGGGATTTCTGGGTGGACCGGTGGTCTGGGGGGTCGCTGGCTTCATTGTGGGGCCACTGGTCCTTGGTCTTGCATATGCAGCCCTTGAGGCCTACCGTATGGAGGGTGAGGAATAAATGGGGGGAGTATGTTTAGGAGCACCTGCACACTTAACTTCGTTATAGAACAGTAAAGCGAAGTTCATCACCGGGAACACTTTATTAGTCTCACATAACAGAATATTTCACATGGAAAATTACAGGATGGTCCTCCTCGACATCGACTACGTTATCGTCGACGAGGCACCGGTTATCAGACTCTTCGGTAAGGATAAAGGCGGCGGGAATGAGCCCATAATAGCCTACGACAGCTCATTCAGACCCTACATCTACGCAATCCCCACTAACCTCGATGAATGCCTCAGGGAACTCGAGGAACTGGAACTGGAGAAACTGGAAGTCAAAGAGATGAGGGACCTTGGAAGGTCCACAGAGGTCATCAGAATAGAATTCAAACACCCCCAGGAAGTGCCGAAGATCAGGGACAGGATAAGGAACCTGGAATCTGTCAGGGATATAAGGGAACATGACATCCCATTCTACAGGCGCTACCTCATAGATAAATCCATCGTACCCATGGAGGAGCTGGAGTTCCAGGGTGTCGAGGTGGACTCAGCACCATCAGTCACCACAGACGTCAGGACGGTGGAGGTAACCGGCAGGGTCCAGAGCACAGGCTCAGTGGCAACTCAACTCGACATCCTGAGCTTTGACATCGAGGTGAGGAACCCCCATGGCATGCCTGACCCTGAAAAGGACGAAATAGTGATGATTGGCATCGCCGGTAACATGGGCTACGAATCTGTCATATCAACAACTGGCGACCACCTTGACTTTGTTGAGGTGGTTGAGGATGAAAGGGAACTACTTGAGAGATTCGCAGAGATCGTAATTGATAAGAAACCGGACATACTGGTGGGATACAACTCAGACAACTTTGACTTTCCCTACATAACAAGGAGGGCGGCTCTCCTGGGCGCGGAACTCGACCTCGGCTGGGATGGTTCAAAGATCAGGACCATGAGGAGGGGTTTCGCAAACGCCACAGCCATAAAGGGAACGGTGCACGTGGACCTCTACCCGGTCATGAGGAGGTACATGAACCTTGACAGGTACACCCTGGAGAGGGTCTACCAGGAACTTTTCGGCGAGGAGAAGATCGACCTCCCCGGTGACAGGCTCTGGGAGTACTGGGACCGGGATGAGCTGAGGGATGAACTCTTCAGGTACTCCCTGGATGATGTTGTTGCAACCCACAGGATAGCAGAGAAGATACTCCCCCTCAACCTGGAGCTCACCCGGCTGGTGGGCCAGCCACTATTCGACATCTCCCGCATGGCAACGGGTCAGCAGGCGGAATGGTTCCTTGTCCGCAAGGCATACCAGTACGGGGAACTGGTACCAAACAAGCCATCCCAGTCAGACTTCTCCAGGAGGAGGGGGCGCAGGGCGGTCGGCGGATACGTCAAGGAACCAGAGAAGGGTCTCCACGAGAACATAGTCCAGTTTGACTTCAGGAGCCTCTACCCCAGCATAATAATCTCAAAGAACATCTCACCAGACACCCTGACAGATGAGGATGAATCTGAATGCTACGTGGCCCCTGAATACGGTTACAGATTCCGCAAAAGTCCCAGGGGATTCGTACCCTCAGTTATAGGTGAAATACTCTCAGAGAGGGTGAGGATCAAGGAGGAGATGAAGGGATCAGATGATCCCATGGAGAGGAAGATACTCAATGTGCAGCAGGAGGCCCTCAAGAGACTTGCAAACACCATGTACGGGGTATACGGGTACTCAAGGTTCCGCTGGTACTCCATGGAGTGCGCCGAGGCCATAACCGCATGGGGCAGAGACTATATCAAGAAAACAATAAAAACTGCAGAGGAATTTGGTTTCCACACAGTCTATGCTGATACCGATGGTTTCTATGCAACCTACAGGGGATAGCTAATTAAAATCAGGTACATGTTTCAATCCTCAGTGGCTCCCTGGACCTCCTTAATGAAGCGTTCTATTATCTCCTCTGCATCGAGATCGATGACAGGTACATCAGCGTTCCCTGGCTTCACAGGGACATGGGCGAAGACAGGGCCATCCATTTTCAGCGCCCTTTCAAAGTCCAGTTCATCGGTGAATCTGATCACATTGAATCCCATGGACTCTGCAACGGCCCCCAGGTCTATAACATCGGCGTAGGTGCACTGTGAGCCGGTGGTTGCATAGCACCTGTTGTCGAGGAGGACTATGATGAGGTTTTCAGGGGACTGTGCCGCTGCAGTGACAAGTCCGCCGAGGTTCATGAGGATTGAACCATCACCGTCCAGCACAACCACCCTGCGCTCCTGTGAAAGCGCAAGTCCAAGTCCGATGGAGGATGCCATGCCCATGGATCCAAGCATGTAGAAGTGCCTAGGTGAGTCTCTGATACTGTAGAGCTCCCTTGATGGGAACCCAAGGTTGCAAACCACGAGTTCATCCTTAAGGGCACCAGTGATTCTCTCTATGGCTTCAATTCTCTCAAGCATAATATCACCAGTAGGATACATCCAGCAGGACCGCCACAGGCTTACCCATCCTTATGGATGTCTCTGTAAATTCCACTATGGACTTCCTGGCCTCATCGGGACTTCTGGGGGTTATGAAGGGTATTTCAAGGATCCTCAGTATATCCTCAGTGGCCCTCCCCATGGGAACCTGGGCCTCCATGAACTCCCCCTCGGTGCCCCTGTGACTTACAATCATGGTTATGGGGATATGGTAGAGGCTGTAAAGGGATGCCAGGACGTTCACAGAGTTACCTAGCCCGGAGTTCTGCATTAGTATGGCGGTTGTCCTTCCAGCCATGTGGGCCCCGGCTGCGACACCGAAGCCCTCCTCCTCACGGGTAACCGGTACGTGCATGATCCCGGGGTCAGCATCCACCATCTCAAGGACTGCCCTTAGGTTCACGCAGGGGACGCTAACGGTGAAATCTATCCCTGCATCCATCATACCCGCGTAAACAGCTTCGCTACTATCCACTTTCATAGCTCCTTAATTTCAAGATTTAGATCAAGCTCTTCTGCTATTCCAAGAATCCTCTCAAGGAGCTTTTCATCCAGTTCAATACCCTCAGCACGCCTTCTCTTTATGTTCATGGCCTCGATGTCACCTGGTATGAGGACGTCGCCGGTTGATTTAACCTCATCGATGAGTTCATCAACCTGGGCCCTGAACTCATCGGGGTTAACCATCTTTGAGGGGTCGATGGCCATCATGAGGTCCCCCTTGGTGCACATCTCCTCAGGATTTGCTGTCCCCCTGACAGCTGTTCCGAAGGCGGCCCCAACCAGGGGCCCTGCAAGTATCTCTATCATGAAGGAGAGGGCGTATCCCTTATGTCCACCGAAGGGTAGGATGGAGCCCTTAAGGGCCATCTCAGGGTCTGTGGTGGGGTTACCCTCAGCATCCAGGGCAACATTTTCAGGTATACTCTCACCCTTCCTGGCGGCCTCAAGGAGTTTTCCCCGGGCCGAGGCCGATGTTGCCATGTCCACAGAGACATAGTGCCTGTTTGATGGGATGCCTATGGCCAGGGGGTTGGTTCCAAGGATGGGTTTCCCGCCCCCAATGGGTGCGACGGCGGGTTCGGTGTTTGCTATAACAACACCTATCATGTCATTCATGACAGCCATATCTGAGTAGTATCCGGCGACCCCGAAATGGTTGGAGTCGTGGACACCTACAAGGCCAACACCTGTAGCTCTGGCCTTCTCAATGGCAAGCTCCATGGCCCTGTAGGCAACAACGTGTCCGAATATGTGGTTACCATTTATGAGGGCCGTTGATTCGGTTTCCCGCTCAATGGTTATGTCACCATCAGCCCTTATCGTCCCGTGCCTCAATCCCTCAACGTACTGGGGGAACCTCCCGATTCCATGTGAGCTGAATCCCTTGAGGTCAGCGTCAACTGTTACATCTGCAACTATGTCTGAGCTCTCCTCAGGAACATTCATGGCAGTGAGTATTTCCTTTATGATTTTAATTTCCTCTTCAGGGCTTATCCTCATAAAAGTCCTCCTAAAGCTTTATGGTTTCACCGGTGTAGGCTTCAAGTTCAACCTCTGAGCCCCTATCTGTGACCTCTCCTATGGGGTGGGCTCCATCTCCAAGGATACTGAGGGCCTCATCCATGTCATCAGGGGCTACAACTGCACAGAAACCTATGCCCATGTTGAATACCCGGTACATCTCCCCTATGTCAACCCCTGCCTCGCGGATAACACTGAATATCTGCTGTGGTTCTGGCAGGGAATCGAGGCGGTAGCCAACATCCTTTCTAAGTCTTTTGAGGTTGCCAAAACCTCCCCCGGTTATGTGGGCCAGGCCATGGACATCAACATCTGATTCAATCAGTCCCATGATGGGCTCCACGTAGATCCTTGTGGGCCTCAGGAGTTCTTCACCGACGCTGGTGCTGGATCCTGGCATCTCGTCTGCAGGTGAAAGTTCAAGCTCATCAAAGAATACCCTGCGTGCGAGGCTGAGGCCATTGCTGTGTATCCCGTTGCTCTCCAGGCCTATGACAACGTCGCCGGGGGAAACATCCTCACCGGTTATGACCCTTTCCACATCAACAAATCCTATCCCGGTGGCTGCAAGGTCAAGGTTCCGGATTATACCGGGGAGGGATGCTGTCTCACCACCTATTATGGCGACCTTCGCCATTTCAGCGCCCATTGCAAGTCCCTTCCCTATCTCCCCGGCCACTTCGGGGTCCGGGTGTTCGACTGCAAGGTAATCAACAAGTGCAGCCGGTCTTGCACCCACACAGAGGATGTCATTGACGACCATTGCAATACAGTCTATACCCACAGTATCGTAACGGTTCATCATCTCCGCCACAAGGATCTTGCTCCCCACACCATCGGTGCTCATGGCTATGGCCGTATCACCCATTCTTACCAGGGCCGCGAAGTGCCCTGCCCCGGTGATAACGTCACAGTACTTAAGGGTGTCACTCAACCTGGAGGTTAAGCTGGAAACAGTGAGCTCCTCCAGGTCTATGTCCACTCCAGATTCTGAATAGGTTACCATTAAATCACCACTAAAGAATAGTTTAAGGTTATCTAAATAGTTAGCCTCACTGTATCCTGACGGTTTCCAGGTTCAGGGGAGTCTTGGTCTCTATCCTGTATGTCCTGTAGATACTTGATGCCAGGTCCAGTGTCTTGTAGTTGTCTCCGTGGCATAGAAGTATCTTCTCTGGTTTCGGTGATATCCTCTTGACGTATTCCATTAGCTGCCTCCTGTCTGAGTGACCGCTGAAACCCTCAATTGTCTTTATGTTCATCCTGACATTGTAGACCCTCATCTTGTCATCCTCATCCTTGAGGGGGATCTCCTTCCACCCCTTCTGTATCCTTCTACCAAGGGACCCCTCGGCCTGGTAACCCACAAATACCAGGGAATTGTCCGGGTCCTCACAGAGCCACTTGAAGTACTCCAGGGAGTTACCTCCAGTCAGCATACCTGAAGTTGAAAGGATTATGGATGGTTCGCCCTCAACTATGGCCTTTCGCTCATCCATACCGTTAACCTTGTGGAAGATGTCTGAGATGAAGGGGTTGTGACCCATGTGGAATATCTGATCCCTGAGGTCCTTGCTGAGGTACTCTGGCCTTGCAGTGTGGATTGCATTGGCCTCCCAGATCATACCATCAATGTAGACAGGTACCTCGTCGATTATACCAGTCCTTATGTACTCCTCAAGGACTATCATGAGTTCCTGGGCCCTTCCAACAGCGAAGACCGGTATGAGTATCTTACCCCCCCTCTTGAGGGTTGAATAGATGGTCTTAACAAGTTCCTTCTCTGCACGGTTCCTTGATGGCTGGACATCCTCATGGCCCCCGTAGGTGCTCTCCATCACAAGGGTTTCAATCCTGGGGAACCTGTTTGCCGCAGCCTCCAGGAGCCTGCTCTGCTCATACTTGAAGTCCCCTGTGTAGACCATGTTGTGCTGCCCATCCCCTATGTGGAGGTGTGCCATGGCAGACCCCAGGATGTGACCCGCGTTGTGGAGTGTCAGCCTTATATCAGGGGCTATGTCTGTCACCTCACCATAGTCCAGGGTTATTGTGTGCTTCACGCTCTTCTTAACGTGCTTCACATTGAATGGTAGGGGTTCGTCCTCCCTGTGGGCGATGTCGATGTGGTCCAGCTGCAGGAGTGTCATGAGGTCCCTTGTTGGTGCCGTGCAGTACACTGGTCCATCGTAGCCGTAGTGGTAGAGGTAGGGGAGGAAGCCTGAGTGGTCCAGGTGTGCATGGGTGATTATGACTGCGTCAAGACTGTCAAGGGTGAATTCAGGGACATTGAGGTAGGGGTAGGAGTTCTTATCATCTCCACCTGCAACGTTGACACCACAGTCCAGGAGGACCCTGCTGTTGGGTGTCTGAAGGTAGAGGCAGGATCTTCCAACCTCCCTGAAACCACCCATGGCGGTGAGCCTGGCCCAGTCATTATCATACTTTGGCCTCTGATGTATACGGTTCCCAAGCTGCTGCAGAATCTTCTTTCTTTCCTTGCTATTCTTCCTAAGTGTTCTGCGTATTCTTTCTATTATCTCAGATGATATTGGTGGTGTTCTCAGTATCTTGGGAGCCCATCCAGTGTTTTTGACTATTTCCCTTGACGTTGACCCGTACTTGCCTATCACCAGCCCGGGCTTTCTGGCCTCAATTATTACCTCACAGGTGACATCATCAAAGGATATGTTGGTTATCTTGGCCTCCTCGGGCACTATTTCATGTATCTTCCTTATGGCCTTCTCAGGGTCCATGAGGACTGACCTGTCGGATCTTATAATTATCCTCTTCCGGATATCCTTTGCAATGTCCCTTATGAGGTTGCCGTTCTCGGTTATTATCTCGGGGTTCTTTGTGTAGATTACCACCTCGGGTCCCTCGAATTCCACCTTCGCAACCTGGACCCTATCGGGAAGTCTCTGCATTATTGTCCTTTTGATTTCTTCAAGCATCTCTGAAACCATAAGATCACTTCTAAAAAACAGGGGGTATCAGTAAACAGTTGTTTACTGCGGTTAAAAATAGGGAAAAAATCAGTTGAGGTTTTCAATCCTTCTCTGGATTTCCTCTTCACCAAGCATCCTGAAGCCTTCCTCCTCTGTAACGGTCGCCACAAGGATTCCGTTACCTGAGTAGGTGTCCCTCTCCATGGCGGATTTTATGGCCCTTATGGCCACATCCACAGCCTCGTCCACGTATATATCATCGCTGTATCTGTCCTCAAGGACACCGTAGGCAACCGGTGAACCGGAACCCGTTGAGACGAACTTGTCTGGTATCATCCCTCCTGATGGATCAAGGGAGTAGATCTTCGCACCGTTCTCGTCAACACCTCCAAGGAGTGTCTGGACTATGAATGGGTAGAAACGTGATGAGTGCAGTATATTAGCTGCAAGTGCAGCTGCGGCCTCTATGCTTATTTTCTCTGAGTTCCTCATGCGGTAAAGTGCAGCCTCAGCCTTGAGGTACTTCATGAGGCTCTGGGCATCAGCCACGGAACCTGCTATGGTTGCTGCTATGTGTTCATCTATTTTAAAAATCTTGTCTGTAGCCTTATGGGCTATGAGGTTGCCCATACTGGCCCTTCTCTCTGTGGCAAAAACAACTCCATCCTTGCATGTTATGCCAACAGTTGTGGTGCCTTTCAGCGTGTTTTTATCGTTCATGGATACACCTCTAATAAAAATAATAAAAAACAGTCCTAGATCCTATTATGTTTTTATGGTATATATAGGGTTTTCATTTAACCCTGCAAAGGGCTGTCCCTATGGACATAAAAGTGTTCTGTATCAGTTATATAACTGGAGGTCCTTATTAAAGTTTGCGATTTTTTTATAATGGCTATGGAATTCCAGGGTTGAATACAGTCAGATATAAAAAAAATGAAGGGTGGGAGTATCAGGTTATGATCTCTGGAAGGCGGTCCTCCTCTGCAGCCACCTTAATCTCCCTTGCAACACGGCGGCCCATGCTCATACCCTCACCGTGGAGGAGGTAACTGTAGGTTGAACCGTGCATGAAGGTGTTTGTACCCCCATCTGAACGTGCGCTCATCTCAAATGTCACGATTTCAAGGTTATCTGTGCACATGGTCTGGAGACAGAAGGGACCGTTCATACCTGGTGGAACAATCCTGCTGGCAGCCTCCACCATCCGGTCCCCCATATCAAAGGCCTGGGGGAGGAGGGATTCCCTCATTGCAACCGGATGGTTACCTGTTATCACGTAGGAGGGGTCCATGTTTATATCAAGCTGGTCCCTTGCAGGTATCCTTACGAGTCCATCGATATTTGACTCGTACCTGCTGTCCATACCCATGAGTTCGACCTCATCGTTCATGATTGAGTAGAAGTAGTGGATGCAGAAGTTGGTACCTGCCACGTACTCCTCTATGTGGGCATCTTTAACATCATCCTCTGTTATCCAGCCCCTCTCCATCATTGAATCGATTTTATCATTGAACTCCTCTGTACTTGAAGCCACGAAGTATCCACGACCACCCCTGGCGCCTGGGAACTTGACCATGACGGGTCTGTCTATTTCATCAGGGTCAGTGTACTTGAAGGGTATCCTTATACCCGCCTCCTTCATGAGCTTCCTCTCAAGGTCACGTTCAGATTCCCATCTAAGTATATCCCTGTTACCGAACATTGGAACATAGAAGTCATTTTCAATATGATCAAGCCCTGCGTAGGCAACAAATGATCCGTGAGGGACTATTATGCTGTTCATTGACCTCAATTTGTCCTGAACATCATCATTCACTATATCACTGAATTTATCAACCATTATGAACTCATCTGCAACTCTGAATCGCTGATATGGGACTTCACGACCCTTCTCACAGACAACTGCGGTTCTGAAGCCCTCCCTCTTTGCACCGTTCAGTATGTGGAGTGATGTGTGGCTGCCCAGGGTTGCTACTGTTATATCTTCCCTGCTGTATCCTTCAAGGATGTTGAGTATCTCGTCACGGTTTACCTTACTCATAAAAAAACCCCTTGGATTTATATATAAATGGTTTAATTTCTTGATAATTATCTTTTTTGCCTTCCGTCGAAGCCATTAAATACTTGGAGGAAAAAAGAACATTTATGGATTTATTTTTTTAAACACTCCCCTAAACAGTGAAATCATGAAATGGACAAGGATAGGAGATATTATAGTCCTTAACAGGGAAGTGGATGACCCGGAGGGTTTGCTTGAGAGGGAGGGGGCCAGGAGTGTAATCAGGGTGGAGGGTATACACGGCCCCCTCAGGAGACCCAGGGTGAGGGTAATGGCAGGCAGCGGCACAGAAACTGTCCACAAGGAGAACGGCTGCCTCTTCAGGATAGACCTCTCAAGGGTCATGTGGTCACGGGGTAACATAAACGAGAGGATCCGCATACCATCACTTGTGAGGGAGGGTGAGACCGTTGTCGACATGTTCGCAGGTATAGGGTACTTCTCCATCCCGGTGGCAGTCCATTCAGATCCCGGCAGGGTTTACTCTGTGGAGTTAAACCCGGACTCCTTTGAACTCCTCAAATCCAACATAGCCCTCAACAGGGTTGAAGGGATAATAGAACCCATCCTGGGGGACTGCCGTGAGGTAGCCCCTGAACTCGATGCTGACAGGGTTATAATGGGTTACGTTGGAAGGACACACCACTTCCTTGACGCCGCAATGGAGTGTGTCAGGGATGGAGGGGTTATACATTACCATGAAACAGCACCTGAGGCCATAAGATTCTCAAGGCCCCTCAGACGGATTGAAAGGGCAGCACATCCAAGGAGGGTCTCACTCCTCGATAGGCGCGTTATAAAGAAGTACTCCCCGGGGGTCTGGCATGTTGTCCTTGATGTCAGGGTACATTAGTTGCCTGGATAGAGAATGCTTGATGCATGGATAAAGGTGGAGCATAAGAATGCATCCCCTGATACAGGATAAAACTTCACGTTTCTGGCATTCACAGTATACATTCCAGATGATGATAGAACTTCCTGTTGAAGGGATATTAAAAGAGCCGCAGGTGGTATTCTGACCATTAAGGTTGCGGGTGTGGATCCTGCCGCAGCTGATGGAAGGGAGAGTGGAGTTTTCATCCTGGAGGGCGACAGGCATGAAATATTAAGCGCATTCTCCCTTCAGGAAATAATCGATGAAGTTAAGTCTGTGGAGGTGGTGGCAGTTGACGCACCAATATCCCTGCCTGCCGGACGATGCTGCCTCGAAGCTGATTGCAGCTGCAGCAGACATGGACACTTCAGAAGGGCTGACCTGGAGCTTAGGAGGTATGGCAGTGTTCTTCCCCTCACCTGGAGGGGGATGAGGGAGCTCACCATGAGGGGTATCAGCATGGCAGGGAAACTTGGCTCCATGGGAGTGGAGGTCATTGAAACACATCCAAGGACCGCAGATTCCATGGCTGGTCTATCTGGCCGTCTTATCAGAAAACTTGGCATTGAAAATGTGAAGATGACTGTGCACCAGAGGGACGCCCTTATAGCAGGAGCTGTCGCCATCCTCTACTGCAGGGGAGAATTCATTGAACTGGGGGATCCACAGGAGGGTAAGATAATTCTACCAGCCCCTGGAGCAGAGCTTTAGTCATGCAGGGGCACCGTTAAGACTTTCAGCGGATGAACTGGGGGTAAAGTTCCTCTATCCTTTCAATAACACGGGGGCTCAGAAACTCCCTGGATATGAACTTTCTGTATACCGGGAGCCTCTCCTCAAGAACGAATCCAGCAGATTCTGTGATCCTCCTGAGTTCATCTATCTCAGGCCATGGCGCCTCGGGGTTCACATGGTCCCTGCTGATTGGTGATACACCACCCCAGTCATCTGCACCCGCCAGGAGGAAGACCTCACCTGTTTCCCTGTTCAGGTTCGGCGGGACCTGTATGCTCACATCAGGGAACATTATCTTCGCCGCCGCAACCATCTTCACCATTTCAAGGAGGGAGGGTTCCTGGTGATTCTCCATGGGGATTCCAGGTTTTGAGCGGAAGTTCTGGATTATTATCTCCTGTATGTGGCCGTACCTGTCCTGTATGCGCCTCAATTCAAGGAGTGACTCAGCCCTCTCCTGGAGGGTCTCACCTATACCTATGAGTATCCCTGTGGTGAAGGGTATCCTGAGCCTTCCAGCGTCCTCTATCATCCTTATCCTCAATTCAGGGTCCTTACCAGGGCTTTCACGGTGGGCATCTGTCTCCATGAGCCTCGGACTCGCCGATTCGAGCATGAGGCCCATGGATGCATTGACCTCCCTCAGCCTCCTCAGGTCCCTGTAGCCTATCACACCCATATTGGTGTGTGGAAGGAGCCCGGCATCGAGGGTCAGTTCACATAGGTGATAGGTGTAATCCACCATATCCCTGAAGCCAAGGGACTCCAGTTTCTCCTGGACCCCTGGGAACTCATGGGCATCCTCACCAAAGGTGAAGAGGGCCTCGGTACATCCAAGGGATATGGCCCTGCTCACCTCCCCCATCACGTCTTCGGGTTCAAGCAGGGGGGGCTCAGGGGTGTCTGACCTGAAGGTGCAGTAGCCGCAGCGGTTCCGGCAGGCCCTTGTGAGGGGTATGAATACGTTCCTCGAGTAGGTCACGCTTCCTGGTTCACAGGCCCTCCTCATGAGGTCCAGTATATCAGGGCCTTCCAGGAGGAGGAGTTCGAGGATCTCATCCTTTGAGTGGAGCATGGGGGCACCGTTAAAATTAGATTATTCAGACAGATCAGAGACAACAACCTCAACAAAACAGGGTCCAACTCCGCTCCGGTCCCTGTAGAGGACCACGAAGAGACCTGTCTCGTCTGCCATGCAGAGGCGATAGTCAACACTGAAGTTCATATCCTCAAGGGACTCCTTTAGACGGTGTATTCCACCTATATCGGTTTCTGTTCCAACCTCCACACATGACCTTATCTGTTCATCCATCACACCTATGAGGGCGGCGCCCTCCTCTGAGAGTAAATCCAGTTCCTCGGCTCCAAGGTGTTCAATCAGACTATCAAGTTCCCGGGACATGTCATCTGTATTCATCCTCTTCCTTGACATCCCCCTCACTATGAGAATTTCCCGGGAGTCGAGTGCGGGCCTTGAACCCTCAAATGCTTCAAAGAAACCCATGATTTCTCCGGCTATCCTGTGCAGTTTCATCAATCATATCAGCTCCCGGTGTCGTTAAGTTCTTCTATTTCGTATCTGAGCTCTCCCATGGTGGCAACCTTCTCTGCGAAGGCGTTGTGTCTGTGTATGCTCTCCTCGTTTATCTGCCTTACGGTAACGATGGTGTCATCCGGCAGGTGGGGGTACTCACTGACTATCCTGTGGACCATGTTACGGACACAGTCCTCCACGAACATGGGATTATCATGGGCACGCATCACCACGGCGTTCTCGTCGGGTCTCTTGAGCAGCTCATAGACAGGTGAACTCATGGAGCTCTCTATGATGTCTATTAGTCTCTCAGCCCTTATGGTCTGGTCCTCCGGGACCTCTATCATTATCATGCCACGGCCCCTCTGGTTGTGGGAGGCGAAGGATACACAGTCAAGGACTCTCTCGACGGTTTCATCGTCAAGGAATTCAAGGAGCTTCTGACGTGAGGTTTCCCTGACGGATTCCTGTGCGCAGGGACACACGGTCATCCCCACAACCTCCGCCCCTATCATCTTCCTTATGACTATACCCTCATCGTCCCGGTATCCGATGGCGTCTGCCATTATCTTTGTCATCTCCTGGCTTCTCCTCCGGGTCACCGGGGACCTTTTCATGAACATGAAGTCGCTCTTCATGCTGACTTCAGCCCTACGGGCATACCTGTGCTTCTTGAGGAGTTCATTAACTATCTCTGCGCAGAGGGATTCCAGTTCAAGTGCGTTGTTCTCAACAACCTCCTCGAGGACGTCACCTATGGCCTCGGGGTTCCTTGACATGTGGATCCCCCGCTGTTTACTCGGGAGATCCACGAAGGCATCAAATGTTGGAAGCAGTATTATGGGCCTTCTACCATCCCTATCTATCTTCAGAAGCTTCTTAACACCTGTAACACCCACCCTTGTGAGGTGGACGGGGATGCTAGGAATCTTGTCCTGTGTATCTGGAAAACAAACTAAACCCAAATTTTACACCCCATGAGTAATGGTTACCTCGGTTTTAAGTATACTATGAAAACTTTGCTTATATACTTGTCCGGTGGAGTATTACCTATTTGATTAGATGTGTCTTTTCATGCAATACCTGCAAAATCAGTGGAGGGACAGATTCTCTGTTCTTCGTCAGCATTTGAGGAAAAGACATGAGGTCCATGAAAAATCAGGAATCAGGAGAGTAACTCCAGGATCTCCTCGGCGGTCAGATCCTTTATGTTCTCCCTTAACCTTGAATCGGCACCATAGAGTTCCTCTGCCCTCGCTGCAAGGAGTTCAGTACTTTTATCGGATTCACCCACAACCAGAACATCCTCGAGGGTGTCAAGCTTCCTTTCAATGTCGTTGCGGAGGTGCTCTATCTTTTTCTCTATACCCCTCAGGGCACCCTCAGGGATTTTTGGATTTATCTCCTTCATATCATCGACTGAGAGGGGAGCTCCTGCAACCAGGATGTTCTGGGATTCCACCCCTGCCTTCACAAGGAGTTTTTTGACCGAGGAGTTGTTCACAATTATGAGTTTACCCCTTACAGCCTCCTTTATTCTCTCGGCAGGGTCCTGCCTTTCAAGGACACCGAAGTCTGCGAGTACATGGTCAATGGCCTCCCTGGCGACTATCAGCCTCCTGCAGAACTCTGAAGCATCCTCACCTCTAAGTTCATGGGTTGGGAGGCTTGTGTAAATGTACTCCTCGGCCTCGATGAGTTCCATCATGGCCTCCTGAAGCTTCCCGGTGTCAATGACACCATCACTGGCATCCCTGAATCCCTGTTCCCTCTTGAGGTTAATGCATGACTTCCTTATAAGCTTCTCTGCCTGTTCAAATCTGATCCTTTCCATTTTCAATACCCTCTCAGAAGTTGAAGTATGGTGAAAACCTGTCACTCAGCTGGCTGAATAAACCAGAGACAGCCCCTGGTGCAGCTGTTTCAGGTTCGTATTCTTTACCATCAAGGCCCCTCAGGAATGCGATGTTTGATCTTCCAAGGGCCACAGGGTCATAGCCACCCTCCAGAACCGCTGCACAGGGGAGTCCTGTCTGATGTATGAACCAGCCAATCCATGAGAAGAACTCCTCCTCCACCATGATCTCTGCAAGGGGGTCCCTTCTGTGGGCATCAAAGCCTGCTGATACAAAGATCATGTCTGGCTGGAACCCCTCAAGGACCCCTGGCAGTATCCTCTGGAGTATCCATATGTATTCAGGGTTACCTGAACCCCTGGGCATGGGTATGTTGAGGTTGAAGCCCTCCCCTGCACCTGAGCCGGCCTCATCAATGAATCCTGTTCCAGGGAAGAGGGTCCGTGGGTCCTGATGGATGGATATGTACATCACATCCCCTTCCCTGTAGAATATGCTGGAGGTACCGTTCCCATGGTGGACATCGAAATCAAGCACAAGGGGCCTTGATACCCCCAGGTTCCTGCGGGCATGTTCAATGGCGATGGCGATGTTGTTGAATATACAGAAACCCATTGAGCGGTCATAGGTGGCATGGTGGCCAGGGGGTCTTCCAATTGAGTAGGACCACCCCTCCCTGAGGGCCTCCTCAGCCGCCAGCATTGCTCCCCCTGCTGAGAGCCTCGCGACACTGAAGCTCTCCGGGGTCATGTAGGTGTCATAGTCAAGCCATCCCCCACCCCTACCTGCGAAGACCTCAAGGTACTCCACATGCACGCTGCTGTGGACCATTAGGATATCATCTATTCCAGCCATCTCAGGCTCCACGAACCTCAGGGAGAGGTCTGAGGATTCTATGGCATCAATTATGGCCCTGGTCCTGCTCCTATTCTCGACGTGCCCCTCCTTGTTGTGCAGGTCATAGGATGGGGAGTGAATGATAACCATATGTTTATTATTTCTGGTCCAGGAAATAAATAATTTAATCTCCGATCATCTTGGTGGAGGTCATATCCTCCTTGACGATGTTGAGGACAGTCTGTGTGTATGTCCTCTGCACATCACCTTCACTGAGAAGACCCTTTATGAAGCTGTCAAGTTCACCGGTGTCCCGGAACTTACCTATGAGTATGGCGTCGAATTCTCCTGTAACGTCGTATACTGCCAGGACATTCTTATGGTATGCAGTCCTTGTCTCCCAGTTCCTCAGCACACCACCCTTGACCTTAACCCCTATGATGGCCGTCAGCTTGTATCCAAGCTTGGAGTGGTCGATTATGGGCACAAATTTCTTTATAACTCCCTTTTTAACGAGTTTCTCAACACGGTTGTGCACGGTACCAACTGAAACGTCGAGTATCCTTGATATGTTCCTGTAGGACATGCGTCCGTCCTCATTCAGGAGGTCTATTATCTTTCTGTCAATATCGTCGATTTTGACCAGATCATCATCCATACAAATCACCACTAAACAATGTATACCTATGGAAGTTATATTATAAAGTTTTTTAAGTCCATATAAATTTAGAAGAAGTCATCGACCTTTATAAAATAGGGGATGTTCCCTTATAAATGTTTATCTGAAAATTAAAAAAATAAAAGGTTGATTTATTCGTAGGCGTATCTCAGTGCAAGGGCCCTGTTCCAGAAGAGCTGGATGTAGGGGTATATTATAAGGAACGCAATCAGGGTACCAATTATGGGTATCACATTCAGGAAACTGGCGACAAATGCGATTACCACTGCGATCAGACCCACAACGATGTACCATATTATGTAGTCCAGCCATCCGATCTGGGATATCACATCAAGTATCTCACTGAACCTGAAGGCTGCACCGAGTTCGCTGTCATTGTAGGCCATGTGTGCGATGGCTATCGTCTCTATGAGTCCAAGGATAATTGCGAGTATTATACCTATTATAACTGTACCACTTAACAGGCCTGTGAAGGCTGTGGGGTTTGTGATAACACCTGTTTCCGGTGAAACCATTGTAAAGGAACCAAGAACACCTGCGAATATAATTATCAGTGGAACTATCATGTATGCTATCTGAACAACGAATACCTTAAGCCCATCTACGAACATCTCTCCCCACTCATCGAATTCAGGGAGTTCATCGAAGCCAGCTATTGAGGCCTTCAGCGCCCTGAAACCATACCCCATGACCAGGAAGGCGGGTAAAATTAGAGCACTGGCTATCATAAGGACACCCAGTATTATGACCTTCTTCCAGTCACTGGAGGGATACCTTATGGCATCGTTTACAATTTCACCTATATCCATATCTTTCACACCTCCGCGGATTCCCGCACGTAAAACTATATAAATGATTATATATAAAACTGCCTAATCTGTTTAGAGGAAGATATAAATCACTGCAAAGTTAATAATCCATCGAGCAGGTGAACTGATGAAGAAGGGGATACTCATCATAGCTTTACTGGTAATCACAGGGGGTTACCTTTACTTTACAGGAACTCAGGGGGACTTTGAACCCCTGGGAAGGCTCGCATTCGTTAAGATTGCAAATCCAGATATGTACCCCGGGCATATACACTCAAAACTACTGGCAGACTATGCCCGTGAAAGGGGATCAAAGTGCATCCTGGTGGTCCATTACGGTGGAAGCTCCAATTACCGCTGCTACATGGAGGGCGACGTCTACATCCTTGAGCTCGCCTACGTTGAAAAGAAGCAGTACACGCCGGGTATAAACTGGACAGAGGTATGGCAGGAGGGAATATATGGCATACCTGACGATAAATGGACCTACCGTTCGGATGGAAAGGAATTCAGAACACTGGACGAGGCCCTTGCATACATAAAGGAAAGAGCGGCTGAACATGGCCAGGAGGGGCCCATACCCCTTGTATACCATGGTACGGTCAGGCAGGGGGATATCTTCATAAACCAGGGCTGCGGATTCCCATTATACTATAAGATCGCCAGGAAGTATTATGGTCCCGTGGGGGCGTACTTCTACTGCCTGAAGGGAATGATCTTTCCCTACCTCAACAACCCCTACAGGAACTTTGAGATCAAGAATGCAAGGGCACTGCAGTACTACTACACCCACAACATGCTCAACTATGAATAATATGGATTGGGGTCTTTCGTGACCCAAAAAATTATTCTCAGTGTTGTTATACACTGAATCCTTCAAGGACTTCCTCAATATCCCTTATGGTGGCATCGGTCTTTATACCGGTTGGCCTTATATGGGTCCTTGAAACCCTGAAACCGGCCTTCTCAAGGCCATCCATCACATCCCTCAGGGGCGGTGCACTCCTTCCAAGCTTACTGCAGACCTCATGGATATCATAGAATCCAGGGGGCATCCCTGCTTCCCCAAGACATGCCTTCAGAAGTTTAAGGACATCGGTTGCAGTGTTAAGTTTCTTGTTCTCAACCTCTCCTATCATCTCACCGATGAATCGACTGTCCTGAATATCACCGACCCATAGAGGACCTGCTGCCTCCATTTCAGCACCGCAGTGGGGGCACTCCTGTTTGAGGGGCACAAATCCCTTCATGTGTTCATGGTGAAGGCACTTGAAGCAGTGGAGAATGAATCCAATATTCCTGAGGGACTCATCGGCCCTCCTGGCACCCCTCCTCACGTGGATGTATAGCCTCATGTAGTGCTGGCTGCTGTGGGAGAGCAGGACCGATGCTGACTTACGGTACCTTGCCAGGTTCATGGCTGTGAATCCTGCCAGTATCCTCAAGCCGATCTCATGACAGTACTCTGTTTTAAGGGGCCTTGAGGAGTACTTCCTCAGACAGGGCTTTATGTAGGTGCCGCAGAGGCTTGAGGTGTCGGTGGCTGTAACGGCAAGGAGTGAATTGTTCCTTGCCGAGGCTGCAGCGGAGTCCAGGAAGGGTGCAGGGGTTCCGAAGGGGTCGATGTCTATGACATCAAATCGTCCATGATTAGTCCTGAGGAAGATGCTGGCATCCTCTCTGCTCACCTCAGGGGATACTGAGTTCATCAGGGAGTTATTTTTTATACATTCAACTGCAAGCGGGTTTATGTCATTTGCAAAGGCCTCAGAGACTCCTTCAACCTCAACCAGGTACCTTATGGCCCTTATACCACTTCCTGAGAATGTATCTGCAACGCTGATCTCCCCACCGAGGAGCCTCTGGAAAACCTGGAGCGCTACCACTGACACATCCCTGTTGAACTCCATGGCAGGATTGTAGAATACAGGGGCCCTGGCCGAGACCTTGGTGAAATCAGGGACCATTATGGTGACTGAACCCTCATTCGCCGTTATCATATTCAAGACTACCACCTCAAAATATTTATTAGTGCCGGAAGATTAGTGTGATACATGGTCATCAATTTATTAAAAAAACTCATGGTCATCATGTAAGGATTGGAGCTGGTGATGGATGGAGGATTTTCTGAACAACGTATACCTGGGAAGGAATGATGCATGGAGATATCTGATGACAGTATTTATGAGCTTTGTTGCATCCAATGTTGGTGCTGGTCTCATGGTGGGTGTCATCATTGCAGCCATCCTGCTACTTAAGGGTGGTGAAGGGGCGCTGGGGGACATTTCAACCTTCAGCGGTCCCACACTCCTCCTGATGGTGGCCATAGGGTTTTCAGCGTCAATGTTCTTCCTCTATGTTGGACTGAAGTTCATCCACAGGAGGGATTTCATATCTGCAGTTAATTCGAGGGGATATCTTGACTGGTGGAGGATCCTGAGGGGCGCGGGTGCATGGTTCCTCATAGTTGGCGTGCTTGATCTGTTATCAGTCCTTGCTGACCCATCAGGAGTCAGATTCAATTTTGGGGCGGGGTTCTGGTGGCTGCTAATCCTGGCCATACTGGCCTTCCCGGTCCAGGCATCCTTTGAGGAGATATTCTTCAGGGGGTACCTGATGCAGGGGTTATGGGCTGTTATAAAGAGGCCGGTGCCACTCATAATAATCAATTCAGCAATATTCTCGATTCTCCACTGGTGGAATGGTGCAACCCTTAGCATGAGCCTTTCAATAACGGTCAGTACCTTCATCATAGGTCTTGTGCTTGCACTGGTGACGCTGGCAGATGATGGTGTGGAGATGGCCATGGGCGTCCACATTGCAAACAATCTCTATGTGAGTGTCATACACAGCTCCCCGGATGCCGGTCTGGGGGACCTCCCATCCCTCATGGTGAGCCCATCAGACCCCTACACGCCTCCCCTGACACTCCTCCTGGCTTCAGCACTCCTTGTCCTACTACTCTTCAGGGGTCGCTATCAGGATTTAGGCAGGATATTCCGGTGATTCACGGTTAAAACCGACAACATCTTTTCAGGGAATATTTAGCGGCTGGTATCCCTCCAACCTTAAGTTTATCGATTTTTCTGCACGGGGGACCGGACATCAATTTTTAAGTGCCAGCACGATATAGTTAAATCAGTTAACTTTCATTCGGGTGTTCAAATGATACCGGTTGCTACTCCAATAATCGATGAAGAGGAAATTCAGGAAGTCATAAAGGTACTTAAATCGGGTTTTATAGCGCAGGGACCCAGGGTGGCTGAATTCGAGGAGAAATTTGCGGCCTATGTAGGAACAGATCATGCAGTTGCAACAAGCTCAGGCACAACAGCCCTTCACCTGGCCCTTCTCGCCACCGGAGTCGGAAAAGGGGATGAGGTAATAACAACTCCCTTCAGTTTCGCTGCAACGGCAAACGCAGCTCTCTACGTCGGAGCCACACCAGTATTCGCAGATATAGACCCCCTGACATATAATATAGATCCCGAGAGGATAGAGGAACTCATAACGCCCAGCACAAGGGCGATAATACCGGTCCACCTCTATGGCCAGCCTGCAGACATGGACCCCATAATGGACCTTGCAGCTGACCACGACATCCTGGTCATTGAGGATGCTGCACAGGCCCATGGCGCAGATTACCACGGGAGGAGAGTCGGTTCCATGGGCGATGCCGCCTGTTTCAGCTTCTACCCCACAAAGAACATCACAACAGGCGAGGGCGGAATCATAACAACTGATAACGATGAGATAGCTGAGATGGCACGCATACTCAGGGCCCATGGGGAGACAGAACGCTACAGGCACACATACCTGGGATACAACTTCCGCATGACCGACATCTCAGCCGCCATAGGGATAGCCCAGCTCGGCAAACTCGAAGAGTTCAACAGGAGGCGAATTGAAAATGCAACTTACCTCACATCCCAGCTGGAGGACCTTGAGGGAGTATCAACACCCCACATTTCAGAGGGGGTCAGGCATGTCTTCCACCAGTACACCCTTCGTGTTCCAGACTCAAGGGATGAACTCATGGGCTTCCTCAATGAGAGGGGTGTGGGTACAGGCATCCACTATCCCAGACCAATCTACAGGCAGGAACTGTACCAGAGACTGGGTTTTAATGCCAGATGCCCGGTCAGTGAGGCGGCTGCAGCGGAGGTCCTCTCAATACCGGTGCACCCGGCCCTAACCACTGAAGAGCTTGAGACAGTCGCAGGCACGGTCAGGGAATTCTTTGAGTAAACCGTGACCCTGAGCTGCTTTAATTCCTTCATGCTGATGTTGGCTAGATTGAGTAAAACAGAAAAATTAATTTTTTATTCCAGTCAGCATCAGCTCATGGAATGGTTAAGATTTGTTACTTCCAGGAAATTCCAGTTCTCAGATTGGAGCGCCAGATACCTCTGAATGGGCACCATGTTGATGGATCAATGCTGGCACAATCAAAAACTCAACCTCTGATATGTCCGGGCCCCTAAATCTTTTCCTTCACAGATTCAACCTTATCCCTTAAACCCCTGTCGGCATCCCTTCTATCATCGATCTTGAGGGTTGTGTAGACCCTCTCTGAACCTGCCTGGAGGACTGCCTCATGGGCGGCCTTAACGGCATCCATGAGTTCATCAATGTCTTCAGCCTCAAGCAGTGTCCCCATTCCTGAGATCTCATACCTCACATTCCGCCTCTTGAGGGCTTCGACGGCAGCTGCCACGTAGCTGCTGAGTGAGGTGCTGCAGGTACCCAGGGGTATTACGGTTAACTCCGCGGTAATCATGATTAATTATATGTCCCATCGTTTATATATAGGGTTCCATGGATGTCCAGAAATTCAACCAGAGAATCATGGGAAGGATCAGGGGACTCATAGAGGGTCATGAACTCATAAAACCAGGTGAACATATTGCAGTTGCACTATCAGGTGGAAAGGACAGTGTGCTGACACTGCACGCCCTCTCTGATCTCAGGAGCGACCTTGATTTTGAGCTCACAGCTGTAAGTGTTGACGAGGGGATAAGGGGCTACCGCAGTGAGGGGGTGAAGGCGGCAAGGGAGAACACAGAACTGCTTGGAGTTGAACTCATAGAGAGATCATTCAGGGACGAATTCGATTTTGAACTGGACAGGATCACTGATAGATTCAGCAGCCCCTGCATACCCTGCGGTGTCTTCAGGCGATGGATACTTAACAGGACGGCACGTGAGATAAGCGCCTCAAAGATTGCAACGGGCCACAACATGGATGATGAGATCCAGTCCTTCATCATGAGCCTCGCAAGGGGTGATGTGAGGAAATTCTCAAAATTCGGGCCAGAGCTTCAGAGGATACACCCTGCAATGGTGCCGCGCATAAAACCCCTCTGGAGCACGCCTGAGAGGGATGTGGCGCTCTGGGCTGTTCTCAATGATGTCAGGGTCCACCTTGACTCCTGTCCCTACTCTGACCTTTCCATGAGGTCAAGGATAAGGGACTTCCTCAACCATCTTGAATCAGAAAATCAGGATGTGAAGTTAAGGGTGATGGAATCATTCAGGGGGACCTTCCTCCCCCTGGCCGAAACCGGGGGTCTCAGTGAATGTATACAGTGTGGAGAACCTTCATCAGGGGATAAATGTAAGGCATGCGAGTTCCTGGAACTCATAAAAAACTGATTAAAGCGCATGTTATTGTGCCGCGTGTTTTTTGGTTTATTCTTATCAGAGTGTGGTATTGTGTTGTGTCGCATGAGGGTTTATCTTATCCTAGTCACTACTTGATGGAGCCACGGCCAACATGTATTTATGGGGAGGGGGTTTATCTTATGATCCTTGTCACTGAACCTATCCCCTTGCTCCTTCCCTCACGGAAGATTATCTTCTGACCTTCCCTCACATGGTGGGGCCTGTACTTGAACCTCATCCTCACCCTGCCCCTGTCACCTGCAGACATGAAATCAGAGTCAAGGGGTTCAAGAACGGTTGTCTCGGCTATGGTTTCAATGTGGGTCACACTCTCATAGCCCGCCTTTATGGTTGTCGGATGCACCAGTATGGCGACCTCTGCCTCAAATTCCCTCACAGCTTCAGGTTCATAGTCTGGATGGGAGAGTATCATACCCCTCTCTATCTCATCAGGGGAGGCCCCGGATATGGATATGCCGACGATGTGGCCGGGCTCTGCACAACCTATCCGGTAGTGGTGCATTTCTATTGATTTGACGGTGACCTCCCTGAATTTCCCTGTCTTAAGGGGTCCCAGGAGGAGGGTGTCACCCTTTTTCACCAGTCCCTGCTGGATTGTCCCGCTGACAACGGTACCAACACCCCTGATGGAGTATATCTTGTCTATGTACATGAGGAATGGCTTCTCATCATCCTTAACATCCCGCCTGACCCTGAGGTTCAGGAAGAGTTCATCGAGGATTTCAAGGCCCTCCCCTGTAACTGAGGAGGTCTCGATTATGGGGACTATGTGCTGGTTCATCTTACCGGCTATCCCGGCTGCAGCATCCCTGCTCTTCACATGGAAGGGGATCCTTCCGACCAGTTTAAGCAGTTCAGATATCTTCTTCCTCACATTCCTCTGGTTTTCAGCGGTGGCCATATCGCACTTTGTGAGGGCCACGATTACCGGGAGCTCCATGGCGATCATTATACCCAGGTGCTCCCTTGTTATGTGGGTGGGCCCCTCATCGGCTGCCACCGTGAGGAGTCCGTAGTCGAGCTTCTGACCCACAATCCCCCTTATGGTCGTTCGAAGCCAGGGTTCATGGCCGACGGTGTCAACGAAGGATATGACTCTATCTGCTTCATCCATGAGGCGTGACTTCTCCTTCCTGTCAAGGGGGTTCTTGAGCCTCATAACCCTGCCGTCCCTGAAGCCGTAGATGGCAAAGGAGAGATCAGCCGACAGGCCCCTCTCTATCTCATGCTTCTGGACATCAAGGAATATCCTTGTCTTACCGCTCCCATCATCAGGGGTGCCTGTTGTGAGGGTCCCCAGGAGGGTGCTCTTACCATGGTCCACGTGGCCAGCAACACCCACCAGGAGGTGCTCCCTTGCTGTTTTCGCCTTCCTTGAGATTACAACCTCTGCTACCATACCCTCTGTACCCTCATGGAGGTTAACCTCCTCCACAACTGCACCTATCTCACTGCTGAGGGTTCTTAGGACCTTGACTGACTCATCCAGTTTATCAGCAGGGAGGCCGACCGGTTCACCGCTGTCCTCCACACCCAGGAGGTACACTGCCCTGCCCTTACCCCTCTCCATACGGTACTTCATCTGGGATATCAGGCCCTTTCTACGGTCCATCTTCAGGTGATACCCGGCTGAGAGGGCCTTCTTGAATTCTATGTTCCTTCTCTCACCCGGGGATGTGAATGATCTCAGGTCTTCTATCATATCTCTGAATCTATTCCTATTTTATGGGATTTGTGAAATGGCATGAGCCATATTTTTCTTCCTGCAGTTTTCTTACAAGTTCCGATGCTTCCTCGAAGCTATCAGCCCTTCCGAATATGCGTCTATCTTTGACATTCACGGTCCTCCCGCAGACGCATTTCCGGGTTTTTGCACCCTCCCTTGAGTAGAGGGCCCTTCCACAGTCGCATCTGAATATTATGTACATCATATCACACTGCAGCTTACTGGTTTACATTTATGGGGGGTCATTAATTAATGATTTTTTCCTTCATCGATGATCATCCATCTTTCTACAACGGTTCCAGATCGGGGGGTATCTTCATCAGTTCATCAATTGGCGGCAGCTTCTCGGGCTCCTGGAGGTACTCCTCTATACCCTTCCTGTGACCGGCGCCCACAACAGCCACCACCCGGTCCTCCTCGATGGAGAGCAGCCTGTGGGCCATGAAGGCATCCCTTTCTTCAACTAGGACACGGTATGCTGCCGGAGAGATCTTTTTGAACTCCTCCATAACCTCAAGGAGAGTATCATCACTTTTGAGGTCTTCGATCTCCTTCGGATCATCCTTCCAGAGGAATGATCTTATTATCCCTGCGAAGAATCTGAGCTTCTCAATCCTCCCCATGGATTTAATGGCCCTCTGCATGGTCAGTCCGATGTCACGGTCTATGAGTGCCAGTCCAGCTCCCACATCATGGGCGGCCTCTATGGCTGCCAGCATCTCTGAGCCGGGTTTCACGCCCAGATCCTCACCAACCTTCCGCTGGAAGTAGGTTAAAACCCAGCCCGCAAGGATCACCCCAGGGTTTCCATGGCGTAGGGCTTCCCAAAGGGATGGTTCATCCCTCTGAACCCCGAATTTTTCATCCATGAGCCTGCGGTATCTCTCAGCGTCCAGTTCAACTGCAACGACGTCTGGTTCCATCTCAAGGATGGTTCTTCTTACCTCCTCTATACTTTTACTTGATACGTGTGCTGTTCCTATGATCTTCAGTTCCTTCATCTTCGATGCAGCCTCCGGATCTACTCCATGAGTTCTATTCTCCCATCACGGTAGATGGGAACGTTCCCTGTTATGTTCCTCCTGATGCAGTACTCAACGTCCTCCATGAATCCAAGGCCTCCCAGCCTTTCAGCTGATCTGGATCTGCGTATGGCATCATCAACCAGGGATCTGTCCTGAACTGCTAGTACTGAGGCCTCTGCATATTCGTCCATTTCACCATCGATGGCCGCTATTATTTCACCGGCGCAGAGGAAGTCCTCTATGGCAAATCTCCCATTAACACCGGCCATAACCACCTCAACTTCATCTGAAAGTTCCCTTGCAGCCTCAGCCACGGCATCCAGGTTGTTGAGACACCCAACAAGGGCATCTGACTCAACAGATTCAAGGATCCTTGTGCCGTTACTGGTGGTGAGCACCAGCGCATCCCCACTGTAGTTCTTAACTTCAATGGGGGAGTTGGCTATGAAGCCGGGGAGGGTCTCACCTCCACGTTCCCCTGCAACCAGGTAACCCTTCCCGGAGTACTCAAGGGCCTCTTCAATGTCAGCAACAGGGATAACCTCCCTGAACCGGTCAAGGGCTGCCGTGATGGTTGCACTGGCCCTCAGGAGGTCCACCATTATGCAGAGTCCACTGCCTTCCGGTCTTTCAAAGCTCAGCATTACCCTCATCGGTACACCTTCACTTCATCAGCACACATTTTATTATAATTGATAGAGAATTTATTGATTAGGTATATAGGCTTGTGGGTGAATTCATGAGGATCGTCACAACCCCCATGTGTGAGGGGATACTGAGGATTGCAGGTGTCAGGGGATACCGTGTCACCAGGAACCCTGAGGACGAGGATGCAGATGTTGCCTTCGTACTCTCTGAGACACCTCTGGACGGGGCCATTAAACTTAAACTCAACACATTCCCCCAGATAAGGGAGGCAGTGGCCACCGTCTTTAAGACAATCCAGGAAATGGACCCTGATAGTCTTAAGTATTCCTCAACCAGCGAGATTGACTTTGAAGTCTGCTCTCCATGGTGGCATGACCCCTCACGGCTCCGGGAGAGGAACAGCAAAATAAAAGTAAGGGTTTATTCAAATTTCTTAAGGGATATAGTGGAGGACATGGGCTTCAGCGTGGTTGATGGGGATGCTGACTTCACTGTATGTCCTGACTACATGGAACTTGACTGTATAAGGGTGCCCTCCCACAGGAACCTTCCCCTGGACCCTGTTAAGAGGGCCCTATTCAGGTACAGGTATCTGGAGAGGAAACTATGTATGAAACCTTAACGTATCAGGGCGGTGTGCACCGCCATGAGGAGATGAAGGAACTCATTGAGGACCTGGGGGGCTTCGTGCTCCAGGAGAACATGCTTCAGATGGACCTGATACTCACCCTGGCGGTCCCAATAGAGGACGTGGATAAGGTCAGGGAGAAGGCTAAGGAGCTCCTGGGGAAGATCAAGGTGGCCCCCATGGCTGGTACCGAGATAGCCATTGTCTCCCCGACCCTTGCCAGGCACCACCTTCCCCACTCTGCCTGTGACATATCAGAGTACCTCAGGAGATACGGTGCCAAGGATAACATGATAGGACTTGCCCGTGGCGCAGGTAAGGGCATCTCAAGGATATCTGAGGATGAGAAAAAACTCATAGAGGAGCATGACCTTGCAGTTTTCGCACTCGGGAGCTTTGAGCAGTGCATAAAGGACAAGGTCCACCTCTTCAGTGACATAAAGATCCCGGTGGTTGTCACTGGTTCCCCCGAGGAGATTGACCTCAGCGACCTTCCAGGCGCAGACGCCTACGTTGGTGGTCTCGGGAGGATACCCCGGAGGCTGAAGAGGGGAGAGGATATACGAGCGTTAAGGAAGCTTGTGGAGGTTGTTGAGGGACTCCTTGATCAGAAAAGGCGTGATATGGCTGCTGATCCTCCTCTTGTCCCATCCATACTTGTGAAGACCGAGATAGAGAACCAGGTGCCTGCCATCAGGGAGGTATACTCACCAACTCCTGTAACCAGTCAGCTTGATGGTGTCCGCGTCAAACTCAACTATGACCGCTACCATGAGGAGATAGCCGACGTGAGGGTATCTGATTACCGGCTGGGGGATATCTCTGAGATCAGGAAGTCAATGATGTATGACTACATCCTTGTGAAGCTCCTCCCCGAGAGTTCAATAGTTCAGTGATTACTAAATGGAGAGGCGACTCAGCTTTGACTTCAGTGGTTCAGTGATTTGATGAAGAGGGAGATACAGGTTTCTGCTTTCATCATCTTCATCACACTTGGCTATTACCTTTTAAACATCCTTGCCCTGGGATTTCTTGGCGCGGAGTTTCTCAGCATCCCCCTGACCCTTCTACTACCTGCATCAATCCTGATTGAGAGGGAGAAACCGAACCCCATTTCAAGGGCCACCTACATTTTTTCAATGCTGTGGCTGGTCTTCATGATCTATCTCCTCACTGGATGGGCCCTAATTCAATTCATATGGTTCTTCATGGACCTCCCATGGCTGAAGGTTCTGACCGTATCATCGGCTGCAGTAGCTGTCGCATATGGCGTATTCAGAGCTGCAAGGCCTGAAATTAAGTTTGTTGAGATCCCTTTTCCTGTTGAGGAAAGTTTGAGGTTCGTCCAGCTCTCTGACGTTCACATGGGAACGGTACGCTCTGCAGGTTTCCTCAAAGGGGTTTCAGGGGCTGTCAACAGGGTTGAACCGGCAGCGGTTTTAATAACAGGGGACCTTCTGGATGGTTCAAGGCCTGTGGATTCCAGCATTCTATCAACCCTTAAAACAGAGGCACCCATATTTTTTGTTTCGGGTAATCATGATACCTATGCAGGTGACTTCAGAGCAACTGTTTCTGATGCAGGTATGATGTGTATTGATCAGTCTGTCATCGAATTTGAGGGTATACAGATAATAGGTGTTGGTTACTCCATGGAGAGGCATTCAATTCCAGCCATACTTGACATGCTCGATTTTGATGAGGATAGACCAGCGCTGCTTCTCCATCATCTTCCTGTGGACTGGGAGGATGCCAGGGAGCGCGGTATTGACCTTCAGCTATCTGGCCACACCCACGGCGGACAGTTCTACCCCTTCAACATCATCGTGGGACTGATGTTCCCATTTCTGAGGGGACTTTATTCTGATTCAGGGAGCTTCCTCTATGTTTCGGAGGGTACAGGTACCTGGGGTCCACCTGTACGTCTCGGATCATCCTGTGAGATAACTGTTATTGACCTGGTCCCTTTAAGGGGATGTGATGAGGGGAACTCCGGGGACCTACATTTACATGGATGAAACTGGCTTTTCAGCTGATTGCATGGTACTGGTGCAAAACTATATATACCAGTTTTGAATATATATTCAAAACATGCCTAGACCGAGAAGATTCAGAAGAATTCTTGGAGAACCCCGTGTGGTCACATTTTCTCCGGAAGCCAGTGAGGATGAGACAGTGGTTGAGATAACCCTCGATGAATTTGAGGCAATAAGGCTGAGGGACTACCATGACATTAAACAGAAAAAGGCCGCTGAGATCATGGGAATATCACAGCCAACATTCCACAGAACCCTGACATCAGCACGGGGAAAGATAGCAGTGGCTCTGGTCGAGGGCAGACCAATAATACTGAAGGGAGGTGATTATATCACAGACAGAAGAAGATACAAATGCATGGACTGCCAGTTCGAATGGATCTCACCTGAAAAGGAATACAAAAAATGTCCGGACTGCGGTTCAGAGAACATAAACGTCGTATCAGCCGAAACAATACCAAGGTTTGGTAGAGGCGGATACGGAAGGGGCTTTGGTGCTGGACGCGGAGCTCCACGTGTCTGCAAATGCATTGAATGTGGATACGAGGCACCGAAAACACCTGGAGTACCCTGCAGGACAGAGAAGTGTCCTAAGTGCGGAGCACCAATGTGCGGCGCCGACTGAACAGGAGGACCATCAGATGAAAATATGTATTCCCGTAATGGAAGAAAGGGGCATGGATTCAAAGGTTTCAGAGCACTTTGGAAAAACGCCCCTATTTGCTTTTTATGATGACGAAGTAAATGAACTGGAAATAATAAAAATAGAGGGAAGGCACAGCGGAGGAAGACTAACACCCGCAGAGATTCTGGTAAATTCCGATGCAGATCTCCTCATATGCGCAAATATGGGCTCAAAGGCCATTAACCTTCTCAGGACACATGGTGTTGATGTTCTGATGGGTGCCAGGGGAACAGTGGCTGAGACACTCAAAATGCTTAAAATGGGTGAGCTCACAGGAGCTGCAGATCCCTGCAATGGACTTCATTGAGGTGCATCATGACTGCTGAAGACACTCAAAAACTGACCATAATGGAACAGGACGTGAAAATCGCGAGGGCCATGTCCAAAATAAAACATAAAATCGTTATTATGAGTGGAAAGGGGGGTGTTGGGAAGTCCACAGTCACAGTAAAACTTGCTGAAGAGTTTACCAGGAATGGTTACAGTGTATGTGTACTTGATGCAGATGTCCATGGCCCTGATATCCCGAAGATGATGCATGTGAGGGAACCCGAGATCACCCTGACAGGAAATCTTATAAATCCCATACCCACACCAGTGGGTGCAACTGTGATGTCAATAGAATTCTTCCTCCCATCAGAGGACACACCGGTCATATGGAGGGGACCAAAAAAGACAGGGGCCATAAGACAGCTACTTGCAGATGTTAACTGGGAAGGAATCGACGTTTTAATCGTTGATAACCCTCCGGGAACAGGGGATGAGCCACTAACGGTTCTCCAGTCCATTCCTGGCATTGACGGTGTGGTCATAGTCACAACCCCCCAGGAAGTTTCAATCCATGACGTTGAAAAATGTATCAACATGGTTAATCACCTGAAGATTCCAGTCATGGGAATCATAGAGAACATGTCATATCTCCATTGTCCAGAATGCGGCAAAAAGATATTTCTATTCGGTAAAGATGGTGGAAAATATCTTGCAGAAAAATTTGATCTCCAGTTTCTGGGTGAAATCCCCTTTGAAACAGGGATATCTGGGGATAATGAATCATCAGCCATTTCAGACATCAACACCGAGATGGTGAAGATATTCAATAAACTTGAGAAGTACCTTAAAGATGGTGGTGTTAATTAATGAAGATAGCAATAGCGTCCTCTGGAACCGATCTGGAATCAGAGGTCAGCAGATTTTTTGGCAGAGCTCCCTATTTCATGATTGTTGAAATGAAGGATGGTAATATAGAATCCTCCGAAGTCATTGAAAACCCTTCAGCATCAGCTTCAGGGGGAGCAGGTATAAAAACAGCCCAGATAATTGCAAATAATGGTGTGGAGGCAGTTATAGCTTCTTCACCAGGTCCAAACGCCTTTGAGGTTCTGAATGAACTGGGCATAAAGATTTACCGGGCAACCGGAGCATCAGTTGAGGAGAATATCAGGCTCTTCACAGAGGGAAATCTTGAGGAGATACGATCAGCGGGCAGTGGCCGTGGCAGGAGAAGAAGATAGACACTAAATTATGATGAGCCGGTGTTTCGATGAAGCCCTTAATGGTAGCAATAACCGGGGGAAAGGGGGGAACAGGAAAATCAACCATAGCATGTTCTCTTGCCATAGCCCTCGCCAATAAATTCAGGGTACTCCTCGTAGACACAGATGTTGAGTGTCCAGATGACCACATAATCCTGTCCGTACAGAGAAGAAAAACAGATGAAGTAACTCTTCAGATACCCTCCTTTGATTTTTCAGCTTGCTCCATGTGCGGTAACTGTTCAGAGGTGTGCAGAAAAAATGCAATCGTATTTGTGGAGGGCAGGCACCCAATTCTTGTCAGGGATAGATGCAGTGGCTGTGGGACATGCAGTCTTTCATGCAGAAATAATGCAATAAAGGATGAGGAGATGGTCGCAGGCTTCCTTTATGATGGCAAACTCCCTGAAAATTATGATGAGAAAATTAGAAGAAATTTCAGGTTACTTTCCGGGGAAACAACTGTGAATATAGAATCAAGCGCACGATTGGTGGATTCACTCATGAAAAATGCGAGAGAGCACCATGATATGGACTTCATAATCATTGACACTGCAGCAGGAGTCCACTGTAATGTTATACATGCCATCATGGATGTTAACCTTGCCTTTGCTGTTACAGAGCCAACACCCTTCGGTAGTCATGATCTGAAGCTGATACTTAAGCTCCTTGACAGGCTGGGTGTAACTTCAAGTATTATCCTCAACCGTGCAGGAATTGGTAACGCAGACCCGATACTCGAGGTTTCCAGAGAAACAGGGAGGCCCATTGTGGCTGAAATAGGATATTCTAAGGATGTAATGGAGGCCTATTCAGCGGGTGAACCCCTTAATGTTCCAGAAATAGATGCTGTTGCAGAGTTACTTGAGATGCAGAGGTGTTAACGTGAAGGAGGTATGTATCCTCTCAGGAAAGGGTGGGGCTGGAAAGAGCAGCATAGTGGCTTCAATGGCGGTTTTACTCGCTGATAGAGCAGAAATAATCGTTGGGGACTGCGATGTGGACACACCCAATCTGGCACTCATCATGGGATCTTCAGGGGATGTGGAGTGCGAAACCATAAGGGCCTCTGAAAAGGCATTCTTAATGGCTGAAAGATGCAAATCAAGAAAGAAATGCGTGAGGGTATGCAGATTCAATGCAATAAAATGGAGTGCAAAGAACTCAAAACCTGAAATAAATGAATTTCTCTGCGAAGGATGCGGAGCATGTGCATATATATGCCCTGATAGAGCGATAGATATCAGAGAAGTGGATACAGGAAAGATTTGCTATTTTAAGTCTGATTACGGATTCGGTGTAGTATCCGGCCATCTTAAAATTGGTGAGAGAGGCTCAGGAAAGATTGTGGATTCTCTGAGGAGAAAGGTCTCTGAAATTGGAAGAGCGGAGGGCCTGGATCTGGCTCTCCTGGATTCAGCAGCCGGTATTGGCTGCCCTGTGGTATCATCAGTTAAGGGATGTGACCGGGCCATTATAATAACGGAACCTACAAAGGCAGCTATAAATGACTCTAAACGTGCAATAGAACTTGTAAGGCATTTTGGGATCCCACACTCCATAATAATCAATAAATACGATTTAAATTATGAGATCGCAGCTGAGATAGAAGATCTTGCAGACAGGAATGAGATACCCATCATGGGAAGGATACCCTACGATTTGGCATTTACAGATGCTCTGGTTAACGGATTACCCGCAGTGATCTGCAATCCCCACCTTAAAAAGCTATTTAGGGGGATGGTTGATGAGCTAATGCTAAATATGGGGCTGGATTGACATGAAAGAGAATGATGGAGCACCACTGAAGGAGGGAGAAACCGCTTCCAAGTATTCGGTAATCATCAACATGATTTTAGTGGTGATGAAGGGGTTTACCGGTTACCTCTCTGGAAATATAGCTCTGATAGCAGATGCCATACATTCCTTTGCGGATGTATTCTCATCAGCCGCTGTATTCATTGGCCTTAAGCTCTCACAGAGAAAACCTGATGAACTATTTCCCTATGGATACCATAGAATTGAAACTCTTGTTTCCCTCCTCGTTTCAGTGCTGATCATCATAACCGGCCTGGAGATAACATGGAACTCCATTATTTACATCTTAAATCCAGCTTCAGAGGTTTCCATGGCCACTGCAAGCCTTGCAGTGAGTTTGATATCAATTGGAGTCTCCTATGCCATTGCATTTTATAAGGTGAGGGTTGGGAGAAGAATCGGTTCAACAGCCCTCCTTAACGATGGGAAGCACAGCTACGTGGATGTCGTATCCTCCATTCTTGTCTTCCTAGGGATCTTCGGGGAGTACATGGGTCTTCATGGCTTTCAGGGCATCGCCGGAGTGATAATATCTGTGGTGATAATTTATATTGGGATCAGGCTTGCAAAATATGATGTTCTGACCCTCCTTGATGCATGTATTGACCGTGATTCCATGGAAGTCATAAAGAAGACGGTTTTATCGGTCCCAGGTGTTGAGGGGGTTCATGAGGTCAGAATAAGAAGATCTGGACCATACCTCTTTGGCGAGCTGCATATTGAACTTGAAAGGGGCCTGCCTGTGGATAAGATAGAGGGGATCATTTCTCAGATAAACTCCCGGGTTAAGGAGGTTGTCCCATCCATTGACCACCTCACGGTACAGCCGGAGACGGTTAAAAGGGAGGAGGTTGTGGTTGCGGTGCCGCTTGCAGATAACCATGGAATGGAATCCACAATCAGCACCCACTTTGGAAGGGCAGACTCTTTCCTTATTGCAAGAACCCGCAATGGGGAGATACTTGATTACAGGATAGTTGAAAATCCAGGGAAATCACTGAAAACAAAGAGGGGGATTCGAGCTGCTGAGCTCCTGAAAAATGAGAATATTGATGTTCTGGTGATTGAAAAATTATCAGAGGGTCCAGAACTTCTTTTTTCGGATTATCTCCTTGGAACAGTACCTCCAGAGGGATCATCCCTTGAGGAGGTCATTAAAAATGCATCAATGAAATTTTCAGGGTGATGCACCTCATGATCACTCCATCAAAGTTTTCCCTGGAGCATCTCAGTAACGGTTCTTATATGATTCTGCTGCTGACGGACCTCATCGGTGATTGACTTTAAAAGCTGGGACGTCATGGGGACAGGCACGCTCCTGAATACATAGGATTCCAGGAGTAAATTGAAGGCTCTCTCCTCTGCCAGACTATCAAATCGCCTTTTATCTGACCTCATGAATACAGGGTTTTCATCCTCAGGGAGTTCCCTGACCTCCTCACCAAGTTCAGTACCAGGCAGTGGCTCAGCTATGCTCACGAAGTAGTCATCCAGCATGAGTTCATCTGCAAGTTCAAGGGTCTCCTGGTAGTCATCATCGTCCTCCCCGGGGTAACCGACGATGAAGGAGCCCGCAACCTTCAGTTTATACTCCCTTGCAAGTTCAACCGCCTCAACAACCTGATCAGGAGTTATCCCCTTCTTCATCTTCCTGAGCATCCTCCTGCTCCCCGATTCTATACCATAGAAGACCCATCCATTCGTGTACTCTGATATGGCCTCAAGAACATCTCCCTTGATCATATCAACCCGTATATCTGGCACTGTGAGGTTCCGGCTACCTGTGACCTCACTTATACTCCTCAGGAGGCCCCTGAAGGCTTCCTCGTCAATGCCCCTGAACTTGCTGCTGCCATACAGGGTGCCTGTACCCCCACTTATGGCGAACCTCCTGGCACCTGATGCCTTCAGTTCACGGACCTCCCTGATTATATCCTCAAGGGGTCTGCTTCTCACCTTCCGACCAAAGAATTCAGGGACCTGACAGAAGGTGCAGTTACCTGGACAGCCCCTGTGGGTTTCAATGTAGACACTGGCACCCCTTATATCCTCCCTGGAGATGTCACCCGGAACAAGGGGGAGGGGCCTCTCCATGGGGCAGGGTGATGATTCATTGATCACTATTCCCTCAGGTGATCTGAAGGCTGCACCGGGGACATCCTCTGGTCTACAATTTCCAGCTGCAAGCTCCATCACAGCACCGACCTTATCCTCCCCCTCTCCCCTCACAACGAGGTCCACATCGAGGTACCTGAATACCATCCCGGGGTCTATGCTGACCGGACCACCCACCACCCTGAAGCCGCCAATATTATTAATAATATCCCGGTACCTCAGGAGGTGAATGGTGGACTGGAGGCTTATGAATACGATCTCTGATTTAACACCATCAAATCCCTTCCTGATTTCAACCCTGTGTCCAAGGTCTCTCAGGACCCCTGCAATGAGCATTGAACCGTAATTGTAGTGTTCAGGTGTTACAACAGTTACATGACTCATTCGGAAGCACCAAAGAAATTTATCGCCTGTATGAGTTCATAGAAGCCTTCCATCTCCCTCTCGATCACGTCATACTCTGAGAGAGTGCCACTCATTTCACCATCAACGGTCAATCTGTCAGGGCCCCTCACAACGATCCGGTCGACACCATCACGGCTGAGAACCTCCCTGGCCTGCATATCATGCACAAAGGCCCTTCCAGGGATTATGACTGTTTCCCTCAGATCGCCGGGATCCACCTCCTCAAGGTCCCTTAGGGTTATGAGGCAGGCTATGTCCTTGTTGACACCAACAACGTTCACAAGGTCATCGGCCCCCAGGTTGTGTATTATCCTCCTTATGTAGGGTGCTGCAATGGATCCTGTGATTATTGTGGCCTCGCCCCTGATCTCTGGGAGGATTTCAAGGTACTCCCTGCTTGAATCAGCTGCAAGGACAAAGGGTGTACCGTTCCGGGGGTCACAGACAGGGGTCCCGGTTACACGGAGATTGAATTCCCGGTCAATGCTCCGCACAAGTTCTTCAAATTCAGAAACAGTGTGGGGCTCCAGGCCATCAATGATGGGCTCATTCCCAAGTATGAGGCCCTGGTGTTCATAGTTGGCGAATCTCATCATGATGAAACCTGTGGCACCCCACTCTTCCAGTCTCGCGCATGTTTCAAGGAGGTCCTCGCCATCGTTTACCCCTGGTATTATCACCGACGCTGCATGGACCTCACAGGATTCACAGAATATCCTGAGGGCCTCAAGGGCCCTGGAGGCGTTTTCATCCCTCATCCACTCACGCCTCAGATCAGGGTTTGCTGAGAACACAGTGAAGGTGACCTCATCAACACCATTTTCAATGAGCCTCGAGGCGATTCCTGGGTCATCTATTCCCTTTCCGCTGGTGTAGCCAAGGTGTATGGGGATTCCGAATTCACCAAGACCTGCTGTGAGTTCCTCAAGGTGGGGATAGCAGCTCACATCCCCTCCGCCGCTGATGTTTATCTTCACGTCCCTATCCTGAAAATTCCCCATCATGAGAGTTGTCTGCACGTTGCCCATAACAAGGAATGGGGGCAGGAATTCATTACCAATCTCTGCAACACCCTTTCCACAGGTTTCACATCCAACCCTACCAGGTGAACAGTTTTTACATCCAAAGGGTTCGAATTCACCAACTTTACGGAAGTAGCAGTACCTGCAGAATCCCCTGCAGTCCTTTCCAGGTATACCACCTAAATCTGCTATTATCTGCATGTCACTCTCTCTGTCCAGTTCTCTAAATATAATTTATTATATATTACCAGCTTTATCCACATGAAGCAGTAACTTTGGGTGACCAGAGGTGAATTCCTAATTAATTGCTAGGCCTATGGATCGTTTCCAGATATCCCTGAGTGGCCCACACGTGATTGTTATTACTCCCTGCAGATGATACCCTCCTTTGTGATGATCATAAAAATCAACGCGCCCATATAAAAAATCCAGAAAACCCGAAAAAAGGTGTTTTTACATATAAATCTTTCGACTTGATTCAGAAAGAAATCTTAATTAATTATAATCAAGTTAAATATGCATCGTATACTAAGACGGGTGTTTTAACACCCTCCAAGGGCCTTCTTGCCTTTTCTAAAAAGGGGGGGTCTTGGATGTCTAGTATACGGAACTGATTGTTAGGAGGGAAAAAATGGCGAAGTTTGAGGATAAGGTCGACTTGTACGACGACAGAGGCAACCTCGTCGAAGAACAGGTGCCATTAGAAGCTCTGAGCCCACTCAGGAACCCCGCCATTAAAAGCATTGTGCAGGGGATTAAGAGGACAGTGGCTGTGAACCTTGAAGGTATAGAAAACGCCCTGAAGACAGCTAAGGTCGGCGGACCTGCCTGTAAGATAATGGGCCGTGAACTCGACCTCGACATTGTCGGGAACGCCGAGTCAATAGCAGCCGCTGCAAAGGAAATGATACAGGTGACCGAGGACGACGACACAAAGGTCGAGCTCCTCGGCGGAGGTAAAAGGGCACTCGTACAGGTCCCAAGTGCGAGGTTCGATGTTGCAGCAGAATACTCTGCAGCACCACTCGTAACCGCCACAGCATTTGTCCAGGCCATAATCAACGAATTTGATGTTAGCATGTACGATGCTAACATGGTTAAAGCAGCCGTTCTGGGAAGATACCCACAGTCTGTGGAGTACATGGGGGCAAACATAGCAACAATGCTGGACATTCCACAGAAACTGGAAGGCCCAGGATACGCACTGAGGAACATCATGGTGAACCATGTTGTTGCAGCAACACTCAAAAACACACTCCAGGCAGCAGCACTATCAACCATACTCGAACAGACAGCAATGTTTGAGATGGGTGACGCTGTAGGAGCATTTGAGAGGATGCACCTCCTTGGACTTGCATACCAGGGAATGAACGCAGACAACCTGGTCTTCGACCTTGTTAAGGCCAACGGTAAGGAAGGTACCGTGGGTTCAGTCATAGCAGACCTGGTTGAAAGGGCCCTGGAAGATGGTGTCATAACCGTTGAGAAGGAACTCACAGACTACAAGGTCTACGGCACAGACGACCTTGCAATGTGGAACGCCTATGCAGCAGCTGGGCTCATGGCAGCCACAATGGTTAACCAGGGTGCAGCAAGGGCAGCTCAGGGTGTATCATCAACCCTGCTCTACTACAACGACCTCATAGAATTCGAAACAGGACTGCCAAGCGTGGACTTCGGTAAAGTGGAAGGTACCGCTGTAGGATTTTCATTCTTCAGCCACTCCATCTACGGTGGAGGTGGACCAGGTATCTTCAACGGAAACCACATCGTTACAAGGCACAGTAAGGGATTCGCCATACCATGTGTGGCAGCTGCAATGGCACTGGATGCAGGAACCCAGATGTTCTCCCCAGAAGCAACCTCTGGACTCATAAAAGAAGTATTCAGCCAGGTTGACGAGTTCCGAGAACCACTCAAATATGTTGTGGAGGCAGCAGCTGAGATTAAAAACGAAATTTAAATAATCTCTCAGAACTGGGGGCAAAAAACCAATGGACGTTCAGATATTTCCACACCGGCTACTAGGGGCTGACACCACCGAGAAACTCCTTAACCGCCTTGAGGACATCAGCGGCATTAAGAGAATGGTGATACATGGACAGCGCCTGCCACCAGAGGACCACCCTGACAGACGCATAATCAGCGTTAAAGGTCAGGAATTCGAGCTTCAAGTGAAAACAGGCCGAGTACTCCTTGAGATAGAGGACGAGGACACAATAACTGACATCAAAAGGGTCTGTGAGGATCTCCTGCCCTTTGGATACGATGTTACTCCTGGAAAATATATAAGGACGCAGAAGACAGTGACGGATGAGATAAAGTATGGTGAGGACCTTGATAAGGTGCCGGAGGAGCTCATAGGTCTCACAGACCAGAACGCCCGGCTCAGTGAAAGGGCCACCATAATAAAAAGGAAAAAGGAGCATTAGATGATCGGAAAGTGCACTCACGTTGTTGACTGTAGAGAAACAATGGGAATGGGTGAAGGGGGAGGAATAGCCCAGAGGGGTACCTTCGCCCAGTGTGGAAGTGAAGTCCTTGCAGTGGCAATGTCACCTGGCAGACGCCACATCACAAAGCCTGTCTGCGAGATAACATTCGCCCTCAGGGAAGCCAACATAATGACCAGCACCATAGTCCTGAATGCAGGTGCGGGAGTACCGCAGGACGCTCCAAGCGCCGGAGCAGGAAGTCTCTTCGGTCTGACACCGGCTGAAGTCGAGCAGATGAAGAGGCACAAACTCCTGGTCGTACACCTTGGAGGAGTAAAGAATCACATCACCTACAAGGCGCGCCTCATACTCAGGAACGTCGACAGACCATGCATAATCATCTGCGAATACCCGGTGGACTTCGAGGACTTTGCAAAGATAGGTGTAAGGACAAGGGCTGTCATGCCAGATGAACCAAAAACAAAGGGCACCATTGTTGACATTGTGAGTGGAGTCATAAGAGGAGAAACCTGTCCCCAGGAAAAACTGGATGAGATTATAAGGAAGGTTAAGTTAGCATTAGGAGGTGCATGATATGGCACAATACTATCCCGGAACAACTAAGGTTGCTCAGAACAGAAGGAATTTCTGTAACCCTGAATACGAACTCGAAAAGCTGAGAGAAATCTCAGATGAAGATGTAGTAAAGATTCTGGGTCACAGGGCCCCAGGGGAAGAATATCCAAGTGTTCACCCACCACTGGAAGAGATGGATGAACCCGAAGACGCAATAAGAGAAATGGTTGAACCAATAGACGGTGCAAAGGCCGGTGACAGGGTCCGATACATACAGTTCACAGACTCAATGTACTTTGCTCCAGCACAGCCATACGTACGATCAAGGGCATACCTCTGCAGGTACAGGGGTGCAGACGCAGGTACACTCTCAGGACGTCAGATCATAGAGACCAGGGAGAGGGACCTTGAAAAGATATCCAAGGAACTCCTTGAAACAGAGTTCTTTGACCCAGCAAGATCAGGTGTCAGGGGTAAATCTGTCCACGGACACTCACTCCGTCTCGACGAAGACGGCATGATGTTCGACATGCTGAGAAGACAGATCTACAACAAGGACACCGGCAAAGTCGAAATGGTCAAGAACCAGATCGGTGACGAACTCGACGAACCCGTGGACCTTGGTGAACCACTGGATGAGGAAACCCTCATGAACAAAACAACCATCTACCGTGTGGATGGTGAAGCCTACCGTGATGATACAGACGCCGTGGAGATCATGCAGAGGATCCACGTTTTAAGATCACAGGGAGGGTACAACCCAGAATAATCCGGGGGAGGTGTAGATTATGGCTGACAAATTGTTCATAAATGCTTTAAAGAAAAAATTTGAAGAATCCCCTGAAGAGAAGAAAACCACATTTTACACACTTGGTGGCTGGAAACAGTCCGAGCGAAAAACCGAGTTTGTGAACGCTGGTAAAGAAGTGGCAGCAAAGAGGGGCATACCCCAGTACAACCCTGACATAGGTACTCCACTGGGTCAGAGGGTACTGATGCCCTACCAGGTCTCAACAACAGACACCTTCGTTGAAGGTGACGACCTCCACTTCGTAAACAACGCTGCCATGCAGCAGATGTGGGACGACATAAGGAGAACCGTTATAGTCGGTTTAAACCATGCCCACGCCGTCATAGAAAAGAGGCTGGGTAAGGAGGTCACACCGGAGACCATAACCCATTACCTGGAAACAGTGAACCACGCAATGCCCGGTGCAGCCGTCGTGCAGGAGCACATGGTGGAGACCCACCCAGCACTGGTGGCAGACAGCTACGTCAAGGTCTTCACAGGTAACGATGAAATTGCAGATGAAATCGACCCTGTATTCGTCATAGACATCAACAAACAGTTCCCAGAGGACCAGGCAGAAACCCTCAAGGCAGAGGTTGGAGACGGAATCTGGCAGGTCGTCAGGATCCCAACCATAGTCTCAAGGACCTGTGACGGTGCAACAACCTCACGATGGTCCGCCATGCAGATAGGTATGTCCATGATTTCAGCCTACAAACAGGCAGCAGGTGAAGCCGCAACAGGGGACTTCGCATACGCTGCAAAACACGCTGAAGTTATACACATGGGTACATACCTGCCTGTGAGACGTGCAAGGGGTGAAAACGAACCTGGTGGCGTGCCATTCGGTTACCTTGCCGACATCTGTCAGAGCTCAAGGGTCAACTATGAGGACCCTGTCAGGGTGTCACTGGACGTTGTGGCAACCGGTGCAATGCTCTACGACCAGATCTGGCTAGGATCATACATGTCAGGTGGTGTAGGATTCACCCAGTACGCAACAGCAGCCTACACAGACAACATCCTCGACGACTTCACCTACTTCGGTAAGGAGTACGTGGAGGACAAATATGGACTCTGTGAGGCACCAAACACCATGGACACAGTCCTTGACGTTGCAAGCGAGGTCACATTCTATGGACTTGAACAGTACGAGGAATACCCTGCACTCCTCGAGGACCAGTTCGGTGGATCCCAGAGGGCAGCAGTTGTTGCAGCTGCAGCCGGATGTTCCACAGCCTTCGCAACAGGAAACGCCCAGACAGGTCTCAGCGGATGGTACCTCTCAATGTACCTGCACAAGGAACAGCACTCAAGGCTCGGATTCTATGGTTACGACCTCCAGGACCAGTGTGGTGCATCCAACGTCTTCTCAATAAGGGGCGACGAGGGACTGCCACTGGAGCTTCGTGGACCTAACTATCCAAACTACGCCATGAACGTGGGACACCAGGGTGAATACGCAGGTATATCACAGGCACCACACGCTGCCCGTGGAGACGCCTTCGTGTTCAACCCACTGGTGAAAATAGCATTTGCAGACGACAACCTCGTCTTCGACTTCACCAACGTACGTGGCGAATTCGCCAAAGGTGCTCTGCGAGAGTTCGAACCAGCCGGTGAAAGAGCACTCATAACACCTGCAAAATAGATTAACGAAGGTGCATTGCACAAACTTTTTAAGTGGAATGCACCTAATTTTTTTTATTCAAAAAAATAAAAGGAGGAAGAAATATGGACCCTATGATAACAGGTTTAGGTGTTGTAGCTCTCATGGGTGCAGCTGCAACCATAGCAGGAGCCGCAGAGGACTTAGAGTCTGACGTAGGATCCCAGAGTAACCCCAACTCACAGGTTCAGCTGGCACCACAGATGGGACACCTGCACCGTATAATCAACAAGGCCGTTTCAGGGGAACCCGTTGCCTACGGGACCTGGTGCGGTATTGCTGGTTCAGTTGCATATGTGCTGATGCAGTCAATGCAGCTGCCTGTGATAATGGCAATTGCAGTTGGCGCTGTAATAGCCGCAATGGTACACACAACCTACGCTGTAACATCCCACATGGGACGAATTGTTAGCCAGTCCCAGTTCAACCAGCCGCTCTTCATGGACATGCTGGTTGAGCACTTAGGCCCAATTGCAGGGCATGGATTTATTGTGACATTCTGTGTTGTAGGATTATCATACCTCATGACACTACCAATCCCTGGTCTGGCACACCCATTCCCGCTGCCACTGCTGGCAGTGCTCTGGGGTATAACAATAGGTGCAATCGGTTCATCAACAGGGGACGTCCACTATGGTGCTGAAAGGGAGTACCAGCAGTACCCCTTCGGTGGAGGTATCCCGGTAGCGATTCACGGTGACATAACAACAAAGGCAGAGCTGGGTGCAAGGAACTCAATGGACGTTGTTCACTTCTGTGCAAAGTACGGTGGACCATTAACAGGATTCGCATTCGGTACAATCGTATTCCTCAGCTTCTGGAACACAATAGTCTTCGGTATAACCGGCGGAATAATATCCGGCCTCATAATAGTCTTGTTACTGATAATCCTCAACAACAGACTTGAAGTCTTTGCAAGAAACAGATATGGACCATACAAGGAGGATGAATAGATGGATCCATTACTACTGATAGGAGCTATAACCGCTGGAGGAGTGCTCATAGGTGGAGGTGTTCACTTCGTACCTGTGGGTGGTGCGCCAGCAGCTATGGCAACAGCCACTGGTGTGGGTACCGGTACAGCAATGCTTGCTGCAGGTGCAGGTTTAACAGGACTCATAACAGCTGCAGCAATGACCGGACAGTCCCCACTCATGATAATGGCTGCTGGAGCCGTTGGTTCAATGCTCATGATAGGTATCACCATGCTTGTGGGTAACCTCATCTACGTATATGGTGTGGGTACAGTCCCTGTATCAGCGAAGGTGGCTGTTGACCCATTAACAGGCATGGAACAGGAAAAATATGTCACCCCTGGTACCGAGGGTCATGGTCTACCAACCGTCTGCTTTGTCAGCGGTATAATCGGGGGAGCCCTCGGTGGAATAGGCGGTGGACTCATATACTGGGCACTCAACGAGGCCCTTAAGACCCTGTCATATGGTGCAATGGGTGCTGCAGGTGTTGCAGCAATCTTCGCCGTCGGCATATTCTTCATAAATGCGGTTATCGCATCATATAACATTGGAGGTACCATAGAAGGTTTCCACGATCCTAAATTCAAGAGGATCGGAAGGGGAATAGTGGCATGTCTCATAGCCTCCATTGTTGCAGGCGCCCTTTCAACATTACTCGTATATGGAGGTGTCTTCTAATGTCAGTAGCAGCAGGAGGACCGGCCGGCGCAGCCATACCTGAAAGCAGGCTCATGGCCCTGGGAATAATCGGTGGACTGGCAGGTATATACGCATCAGCAGTTAACCCGATCATAGGCCCTGTTCTGGCATCCCTTGGAGCTGTCTGTGCAATCGTATGGGGTGCAGACGCCATAAGGAGGGTTGCAAGTTACGGTCTGGGTACTGGTGTCCCATCAATAGGTTACATGTCAGTTTCAATAGGTATAGTTGGTGTGGTTGCTGGGCTTGCATCAGCTTTCACACTGCCTGCCATAGCTTCACCGGTTGTTGGACTCATACTTGCCATGATACTGGGTATCGTTGTGGCTGTACTCGGTAAGAAGATAGTTAAGATGAAAATCCCGATCCTTGAAAAATGTACAGCTGAGATCTCAGGGGCAGCAGCTCTCTCAGTGCTTGGATTCTCAGCAGCCATTGCAGGCAGCTACACCATGCAGGCAATTCTAACATCAGTCATAACAACTGGATTCATAGGCTTGCTCTTCATACTCAACACAATGGCAATCCAGCACCCATTCAACGCCTGTCTCGGACCAAATGAGAACCAGACAAGGACCCTCAAGCTGGCAGCATCAACAGGGTTCATATCAATGGCCATCGTCGGCCTTCTTGGAATAGGTCTTAACCCTGGCTGGTGGCTCGTTTCACTGGTGGGTGCACTCTGCTGGGTCGTGGCCTTCAAGTCATTCGTGAGCGCATCCTTCGAGGAAGCTGCATCCGTGAAATGGTCAGGTCTCTGGCCTAAGGAGGAAGAGCAGTAGGAGGCTTTAAAAATGGAAATGTTACCACTTGTTAAGATCGCTCCGGAATACAACCTGACCCTTGATCCTTCCACCGGTATGATAGGGGCTGCTCTCGGAAGGGAAGTTATAATATTATCCATGGATGAGATAAACGAACAGATAGCAGAATTAGAGGCTACAGCAGATGATCTGATTAACTCACTGGACCCAACAACCATCCCCCAGGGTTCATACCCTGGAAGGGAGGGAGTGTACCTCACAGCAGGTAAACTCACCAACATGGTTTATGGGTTCATCCTTGGTCTGATCATCCTGTTTGCCCTGCTCTTATAGGAGGTGTTATGAGTGGTTGAAAAGAAATCACCTGCTGAAGGATGGCCTGTGGTCAACGGGGACTACATTGTGGGTGACCCCGAAAGTCCTGTGGCTGCCACCACCCTTGCCTCACACATAGAAGACGTGCCAGTGGAGGCCGGCGCTGCCATTGCAGGGCCATGCAAGACAGAGAACCTCGGTATCGAAAAGATGATCGCCAACCTCATATCCAACCCCAACATCAGATTCCTCATACTCTGCGGTTCAGAGGTCCAGGGACACATCACAGGGCAGAGTATAGAGGCACTCCACCAGAACGGTGTGGACCCTGATAAGAGGAACATCATAGGTGCAACCGGTGCCATTCCCTACATAGAGAACATACCAGATGAGGGCATTGAGAGGTTCCAGAAACAGCTGGAAATCGTCAACCTCATAGACGTTGAGGATGCCGACGCCATCAAGGCCAAGGTCAAGGAGTGCATCGAAAAGGACCCCGGTGCATTTGAAGAAGAGGCAATGGTCATAAAGGTAGAGGAAGGCGGAGAAGAAGAGGAAGGCGAAGAAGTCAAACCTGTGGCACCAGAAACAGCACTCATAGAGGCCAGGATGAGGAACATCCAGACACAGGTTAAAATGATAGGTTCCACCAACAGAATGTTCGCAGGTATGTACTCAGGTAAGGTTCAGGGTATAATGATAGGCCTTGCATTTACCCTGACACTGGGCATACTGCTACTGGTCTAGGGAGGCTTCCAGATGATTATACTATCCAACAAACCGAATATACGTGGCATTAAGCGTGTTGTAGAGGACATAAAATACCGGAACCAGCTCATCGGTAGAGATGGCAGGTTATTCGCAGGTCTGATAGCCACAAGGATTTCAGGTATAGCCATCGGATTCCTCCTGGCTGTCCTCCTTGTAGGTGTACCTGCAATGATGAGCATATTAGGGGTGATCTGATGTCAGAGGAAGATAAAACCACAATACCCCGCGTACTTGTCTCTGCTGATGAATTCAACAAGGCGAACGAGAGGCTCGATGAGATCGAGGAGAAGGTGGAATTCACCGTAGGTGAATATTCACAGAGAATAGGACAGCAGATCGGTAGAGATATAGGTATTTTATATGGTATTGTGATAGGTCTGATTATCCTTGCAGTAACAAACATACTGTTTGCAGGACTGTTAAAAGGACTTTTAAAATCCCTATTCGGACTATAACTTGGAGGTTTACATATGTTTAGGTTTGATAAGGAACAGATCGTACTGGATATAGCTGGAACCAAAATTGGTGGTCAGCCAGGAGAGTACCCAACTGTTTTAGCAGGAACAATATTCTATGGTGGACACAGCATCATTGAGGATGAGAAGGCAGGTGTCTTTGACAAGGACAAGGCAGAAGCCCTCATAAAGACCCAGGAAGAGATGTCTGATGTCACAGGTAACCCGCACATCGTCCAGACCTTCGGTCAGACACCAGAAGCAATTGTCAAGTACCTTGAATTTGTGGGTGATGTGACAGACGCACCATTCTTCATAGACTCAACATCCGGTGAGGCAAGGATCGCAGGTGCTAACTACGCCAGTGAAGTGGGACTTGAGGACAGGGCAATCTACAACTCAGTCAACATGGCTGCAGACGAGTCAGAACTCGAGGCCCTCAAGGAAACAAAACTCTCAGCTTCAATTGTCCTCGGTTTCAACCCAATGGACCCAACAGTTGAGGGTAAAATCGGAATCTGGGAAGATGGTGCAGGCACAATAGACAAGGGTCTCCTTGAAATGGCTGCTGAGTGTGGTATAGACAAGTACCTCATGGACGTGGCTGTAACACCACTCGGTCAGGGTGCCGGTGTGGCTGTGAGGACATCCTTTGCAGTCAAGAGCAAATGGGGTTACCCTGTGGGTAGTGGTATCCACAACGTGCCATCAGCATGGGACTGGCTACGTGAATACAAGAAGGACCACAAGGAAGCCTGGCCTGTCTGTGACGTCGGATCCAACCTGATCCAGCAGATGGCCGGTGGTGACTTCGTCCTCTACGGTCCAATAGAAAACGCTAAAATGGCCTTCCCTGCCTGTGCAATGGCTGACATATTCATAAGTGAAGCAGCCAAGGACATAGGCACAGAACCAGTGGAAGAACACCCATTCTTCAAACTGCTCTAAGGAGCAGTTAAATTCTTTTTTTGAAACTATTAATATTAAAATACTTATTCTTATTGAATTATATAATAATTATAAGAACATTTAAATATAGGAAGTAGGAAATATATTTCCGACACAAACTTTTAAGTATGGATATTCAATTAATATACTGGTCTTGAGGGTATGGAAGAAAATTCTTCAGTGGTGATAACTTGCTTGAAAGGGTATTGATTCTCATAGTGGGCCTTGTGGCCTCATTGATACTGGTTATAAAATCTGCAGATGTGTTTGTTGATAACCTGGTTGAGCTAGGGTCCTCCCTGGGGATATCTGAGGTTATACTCGGTGTTACTGCATCTGCCATCGGGACATCCCTCCCTGAATTTGGCTCAGCCCTCATAGCATCCCTATCTGGAAGCACGGATATAGGTGTGGGCTGTGTTATAGGGTCAAACATATGGAACATCGCGGGGATTCTGGGAATATCCGCTTTGGTGGCAGGAGTCATAGAGACCAACGCCGACGGTCTTAAGAGGGATTTCAGTGCAACCCTTATAACGGGTTTGATTCTTCTATTTTTCATGTTCTTCGGAAATATAGGTAAAATTGCAGCACTTGTAATGGTCCTAACCTATGCTATTTATCTCTGGCGCCTCATAAAAGCCCAGAAGACCTATTCAGATGAAAATTCAGGTAAAAATGAAAGGGAACCCCTCGACCTCAAAAGACTTGTCCTCACAGTACTGGGATTTTCAGGCCTTGTTATAGGCTGCCGGATACTTGTTTACAGCGGAGTTGAACTGGCAGACATCGCAGGAATACCCGCCATGATAATGGGACTTTTCACACTGGCCATAGGCACCAGTATACCTGAACTCGTGGTCACACTGTCATCTGCGGTGAAGGGGCTCCATGAACTCTCAATAGGCACAATCCTTGGAAGCAACACTTTCAACATACTTATTGGTATAGGTGTGCCGGCCCTCATAGCACCGGTACCCGTTGAAAGGCTTTCCCTCACCTTCGATGCACCCGTCATGATACTTGTCACGGTGCTACTTGTCCTCCTCATAAGGCAGGGGGATATGAAACTTAAGAGGACCGGGGGAATAGTTTTACTTGCAGTCTACATATCATACGTTGTCATGAGACTCTTTGTACTGGTGTGATTGAAATGTACAGGAAAATTCTGGTTCCAACAATGGGAGAATACATGGATGAACTCATAGAGCACACCCTCGACCTCCTCCATGGGAGGGAAGCAGAGGTCATATGCCTATACGTGGTTGACACAGCAGTACCTTTCCTTACACCAAAGAAGGTAAAGGAGATGATGGTTAAGGAGCTGACCCAGAGGGGTGAGGAGATCCTAAGGGACATGGAAAGGGGACTTACAGGCCCAGAAAACCCGAATGTCAGCTTCAGGGCTGTTATGCGTGAGGGTGACCCTGCAGATGAGATAGTTAAAGTTGCAGAGGAGGAGGATGTCGACGTTATAGTGATGGGTACAGGTAAGAGCCTGGTTGACAAGCACCTCCTTGGAAGTGTATCAGAGAAGGTGGTACACTATGCACCCTGCACAATCCACCTGGTGAGGACTGTTTAACAAAAACCCTCCACTCACAGATTATCATCCACAGGATCCCCTTTAAACCCTTTTATTCTTTTTCATCTGACCCTATTCATAAGATTTATATTAACTCCCCAGATACAATATTACATTAAATCAGGGGGTAATCATTTGTCATTTTTGAGCAGATTATTCGGTCCCAGGCCCATTATAGCAAAAAGCAGATTCATAACAATAGAGGATACCAAAACAGCACCCTTTACCAAGAAGACGGTGGGGTCAGGTTACTCAATGCGCCCGGATGTCTACTACATTGTTGCCTCAGTGGAGCTCGGCAACACCACAACCAAGTGCATACTCACAGCCACCAACCTCAACACCAGCCGGACCTACCTCCTTGACAAGACCGTCAAGATGACCCGTGACATAAGAGCCCCACGGGAGGGTGAGGAGGTCTTCGGTAAGACAGTCTGGGGTGTTGAACTCACAAAGGAGGCTGTCTCCGAACTTGTAAGAGACACAATACTGGAATCCCTCAGAAGGGCAAAGGTTGACATTGAAAGGGACCTCGATTTTGTTGTAAGATCCACCGGTGTAACAGCAGGCTTCGGGTCACCCGAGGAGGTGGGTAAACTCATAATAGCCCTGGCAGATGGCTGCCTCGCAGCAGGTATACCCCCCAGGAAGATGGCGCCCGCCCTCTCAAAGGAGAACATCCCAGAACGCCTGAGGGACTTCTGCTACCTCGACCGTGTAATATTTGATGGTGCAGTGGCAAGCGTTATACCCCCCACAGGCAGGGAGGTTGTTGCAAACGAGATGGAGGGAGAACTTGTAACTGCGGGTATCAAGGTCGGTTCAAAGTGGACAAATGTGGACTACAGGAACCCCTGCGTCTCCCTGGACTTTGGAACAACCCTGGCAGGTCGTATAGTCAATGCGGATGAACCCTACGCAAGGACCATTGGAAACTTCTGCGGCCTTGCAGGCGCAATACCTGACGCCATAATCAGGGGTACCGAGATGGTGGACTGCAGGGGAGGAGCCGCACTGGACCTCTACAAGAAATCCATACTCAAGGGGGCCAACTGGAAGAAGGCCAGAAGTAATGCTGAGATGATACATGATGAGATAATCGACATCAGGAAGGTCCCTGCAAACAGAAAAAGATTCGGAACAGTCCCCGTGGATACAGAGGCCGCCTACAGTGCAGGAACAACGCTCATAGGATGTGACGCCGGTAAGAATGGTGATAAACTCCCTGAACTAACAGAGATAGGTCACAACATATACCAGGAGGATGGCATACACACACTCTTCGCAACACTGGACCATGTGAGTGCACTCATAGCCAAGAGGCTCATAGATGAGGCCTTCGAGGAGGGTGTCATTGAGGAGGGTTCAGTCCTGGGTGTAACCGGTCGGGCTGGAATCACAGGTACAAAGCCCAGGCTAATACTCGAATACGTGAAGGACCGCTTCAGTGACTGTATCTTTGTCTCAGATGCCCTGGCACTGGGCGCAGCGCTCATGGCAAGGTGCATGAACTCAATGGGGACACCCCACACGCCTATAGGGGGAAGACAGAACGGTCCATGCATCCTTGGGATGAGAAGAAAGCTTCAGTCAAGAAAGGAATATAAATGGATTGAATAGGATGATGGCACTTGTAATGGCAGGTGGAAGGGGCACAAGGTTAGGTATGGACTGTGAAAAGCCCCTCCTTGAGGTGGCAGGACGACCCATGATAGACCATGTCCTCGAGGCCCTGGAGTCTGCCACTGGTGTTGATGACATACTCGTGGTGACAAGCCCCCACACACCCATGACAGAGGATCATGTCAGGGGAAGGCACCCGACATTCAGAACATCGGGTGAAGGCTACGTGGAGGATCTTCGGGAGGTCCTCTCCCACCTTGAGGGATCATACCAGGGACCCCTCCTTGTCATCAACTCTGACCTCCCACTTGTGAGGCCATCAACCATTGACTGGATAATATCAGAGTACCATTCATGCCCGGAACCTGCCATGTGTGTAGCGGTACCAGAGACCCTCTGCAGAAGGTATGGACTTGATTTTTCAGGGGCCCTGGATGGATTAGTACCCTGCGGGGTAAATATATTAATGAGTAAAAACAGAGTACAAGAACAGAGGATCCTTGAGGCTTCCATGCTGGAGCTCGCGGTTAACATAAATAGCTGCAGGGATTTGAAGGTTCTGGAGAAGATTTTAGGTGAGAGTGATGGAAGAGAAGAAGCTTATAAAAGGGGAAGAGAAGTACTGGAGTGAAATAAAGGGTTATCAGGTTGCCACCAACAATGCACGTATCCTCGGGGAGCTTGAAGAACTCATCATCAACGATAAAACCGGGAAGATAACCGATGTGGTTATCCGGGTGGACAGTGGTAGAAACGTTACAGTCAAGGGGGCAAAGAAGAAGGGCGACTACCTCCTTGTACCCTTCGGCAAGGTTGAAAAGGTCGGCGAATTCATAATAATCGCAGAATAAACATTTTCATCCATATCCTTTCATTAAAAGGAGATTCTGAATGGAATAGATTCTATCTCAATATTCGAATTTTTCAGAATTCTTGTTTAGGGTGTCTTAATCCGGCCATTATTCTTTGAGTTAAGCGGCTTCCCATTAGATTACTTTATTTTAAAGTGGATCTCATCCATCCCATGATATTCAAAATAAATATTTTTGCTGGATCTACATGCCCTTGAGGCTCATATCCAGCATTCTCTTGGTCTCAGCCGCCAGTTCTGGTGGAAGGCCAGTTATATCCATGCTCAGGAAGCCCCTCACAATCATGGATGCAGCCTCCTCCTCGGTAAGACCCCTTGAGGTGAGGTACATGACCTCCTCCTCGGCTATCTTACCAACGGCGGCCTCATGGGACATCTCAAGTTCAGTGGCGCTACCCTCAAGTTCTGGGACAGCGTATATCATGGAGTCATCTGAGAGCACAAGGCCATGGCATTCGAGGTGACCCTTAACCTCAGGGACACGCCCTGCAAGGTGACCCCTTGAATAGATCTGGGATGAGTCCTTTGAGACAGCACGTGAGACCATCTCGGCGCTGGAGCCCCTGCCCTCAAGTATGACCCTTGAGCCCATGTCAAGCACGGAGTCCTTCTGACCACCAAGGATGGACTGGAAGACGACCCTTGAGTTCTCACCGGTACAGTAGGCTGTTGGATAGGACTGGATGCTCTTCACGGGACTTGTCAGTATGTAGTTGTTTATGTAGGTGGCATCATCACCCACCATTATACCGGTCCTGGGGCGCACCTCAACCTGCTCTGCCCAGTTGTGGACCATGGTGAAGGTTATCCTGGCACCCTTCTTGAGGTAGAACTCGGATACACCCACATGGAGGGCTGAGCTCACATCCTCTCCTGTTGCACACCCTGTAATTATGTGAAGTTCAGAGTTCTCCTCAGCTATTATGATGTTATGGGCGGTCTGCATAACCCTCTCATCTCCTATGAACATACAGGCCTGGAGGGGAAATACCTCACGTGAACCCGGCTTTGACCTTATGAAGTAACCACCCATTTCCCCCTCGGCCTCCCTGAGGGCCGTGGTGGCGGTGTACTTGTCGGTGTCAACGGCAACAGCCTTCCACATGTAATCCTTCAGCCAGCCATACTTCTCCAGGGCGACATTCATCCCCATGATCTCTATTGACTCGGAGGCGCAGGTCGTGCAGATACCTGACTGGTCAACCTGTATGAAGGTACCTGCCCTCTCCCTTTCCTCAGGATCAACACCGACCTTCAGTAGAGTCTCCTGGACCTCCCTGGGGACCTCCTTGGCCCTCGTCACCTCCTCATGTTCACCTGCCTCCTCCTTTATGAATTTTTCAAGGTCGATGTCCTCACCGTATAGTGCCTTCTTGTCCCTGGCCTTCTCGGCCTTCTTCAGTGTATCCCGCAGCATTCAACACACCCCTTGAATCCGTCCTTCCTTATATCCTCAATTATCTCTTGTGGATTACCTGAACAGGCTATCCTACCATCCATGAGGACATGGGCGGTGTCAGCGCTTACAAAGTTCAGTATGTACCCGAGGTGGGTTATGATAAGCCCCGCCTTTCTTCTCATACCCGGCTTCTTGTCCTTGTCAAGAAGGATGTTGATTTCCTCTGCAAGAAGCTCCACATTCTCAATGTCCACGCCGGAATCCGGTTCATCAAACATTATGAAGTCAGGTTTCTGGGCCAGTAGCTGGAGTATCTCGGACCTTTTAACCTCACCACCAGAGAATCCAAGGTTCACATCCCTCTCAAGGAAACTCTCATCAAACTTCATCTTGGCTGCAAGTTCACGAAGCTCAGGTGTAAGTTCATCCTCTGTTTCAAGACCGCTTTCAACCTTGAGGAGGTCCATGAGCTTCACACCCCTTATCGCAGGGGGGTTCTGGAAGCTGACACCTATACCCATCTTCACGCGTTCTGTTGTGCTAAGATCAGTTATATCCTCCCCCTTGAAGAGTATCTGGCCATCTGTTACCCTGTACTTCGGAAAACCGAGAATCGTCATGAATAGGGTGCTCTTACCCGAACCGTTAGGTCCGAGAAGGACGTGTGTCTCACCCCTATCGATGTAGAGGTCTATGTCCTTCAGGACCTGTTTGCCGCTAACCTCAACCGCAAGGTCGGTTATTTCAAGAAGCAGTTAAACCACCACCTATTTCTTCCTTTTATTAAATTATTCATAGGATACAATAAATAGCTTCCTATGTTCAATCAGATTTTAAGAAGGATTCAAAGAGTTCAAGGGCGCGATGGATCCCGGATTTCTGTCTCCTGAGGATCTCATCAGCCCCCGAAAACCGGAGGTCAGCTTCAACATCGGAGTTTATAACTTCCTCCCTGTCTTCTGAGACCACTGCAATGCCACCCCTTCCAATACCGGCGGTCGTACCTATACCCAGATCTGCTGAGGTGAGCTCCCTCACGGATCTTGCCATCATGAGGGCCACCCTCTTATCCTCCTCTTCAGTGTAGACCTTGATGTCATTCAGGGTGGCTGAGGGTTCAGGAGGCTCAAATTTGAGGATGCTCCTTATACCGGAGAGGGTTGGTATGAAGAGACCGGCCACCAGCGCCACCTCTACGTCCACACTCCACTTGTAGCCTCCAGGGTAGCCCATGGAGTAGGCGTGTATCTCCCTTGCAACAAATCCGTGGGTGAAGCACTCTGCAGTTGCAACCCTCATCATTCGAGTTTCCCCCTTAGGAGTTTGAGTATCTCTGCAGTCATAACCTCCGATACACGGTCAAGGACGTAGGGGGTTACAGGCTCCCAGTCCCTTATCAGTTTTCCTGTCCCCACGAGGATGTGGTCAGTTATGCCCTCGTCAAGGAGGTACTCCACTATGGGGTTCCCGGGGTCAGCTTCATCCATCCTCAGGACCTTCACATCCTCCTCACCTATCCCGAACACCCCCATGGTGCTGATGGTGGCGGAACCCCTTTTCTGGGCGTACTTTATTATCTCTGCAGTCACAGGCAGTGTATCACCACCGGCAATCTCAACACATACGACATCTCCTCTCAGGAGGTGGAGGTTGTACTGGTCTATGTATTCAGGGATGCCCCTCACCGTCCTTGAGAAGCCAGGGGTTGCAAGTGATTCAATGAACTTCACCTTGTATTCCCCAAGTCGGGCACCCATAAGGCGGAATATGATGTCATCGGCAGATACGCGCTGACCATCAATCACATTTATCCTCTCAGGGCCTCCCCTGTGTATCTGCATGAGGTTGAGGGCTGTTCTAAGCCCCAGCCTCCCGGCACCAACGAGGGTCACCTCACCATGGGGGGCCTTTTTCCCTTCAAGCTCAGAAATATCCATCATATCATCGCCATTATAACACGTTTTTACAGAATCCAGAAAGGATTCAGGATCCTAAACAAGCCTGTACTCACTCCAGGGTGTGCCAGTGTCCCAGAGTTCTGCCCTCACCCCGAAATCCTCAATGACCTCACGGAGTCTGTGGAGACCGGGCATCTCCGTGGCATGGTGACCTGCATCTATGAGTGTCAGGTCCATGTTCCTCCCGAGTATGGCAGGTCCATGGGTGAGGTCACCTGAGAGGTAAACCTGTACACCCTCACTCCAGGCCCTCATCAGGAGGGATTTATCTGAGAGTCCAAAGCCTGATACCACCGCAACCCTGTCCACGTGTTCGCGGGGATTAACAATACGCAGGGTGTCGGAATTCAGGGCCCGGGTCCTTTCAATGAGCTCCTCCAGGGAAAGATCACCATGACATATGCGCCCGAGACCGGTCTCAGGGTCAAGGAATGATTCAACATCCAGTCCCAGGGTATCTGCCAGGGCGTCACAGGCACCTCCATCGGCAACGTCCCAGTTGGAGTGGACTGTCATGTAGGGGATGGGGGGTTCAACCTCTGGGGGGTGGTGGAGTACCAGGAGGTCGTAGCCATCAACAGGTACATCCTCGAGGTAATCCATGAGGACGAGGACAGCTTCAACTTCAATTTCAGGGCCATGGTACCCTATCCTGTCACCTGGCAGGGCAAGTTCAGATGGGGCAACCCCATCCATCATTTCGACAAATGAACCTATTCTAATCTTATCACCGTCCTCTCCCACTATAACCTCTGATCTCATTAAACATGGGATTGATCGTTATCGTTGTATAGCTGTATTAGACTCCCACTATAACCTCTGATCTCATTAGACCCATCGTCAGTCATGATTGAGGCCCTCTAACCTCTGATCTTATCAGACCGAGGTTCCCCTCAAGTATATCATCGCAGCTGATATCCTTCAGCGATGATATGGTCAGGGCCGGTGATTCAAGGGCCCTGAGGAATCCATCAGGGTCCTTCTCTCTGAACAGGATCCTTTCAAAGAACCTTAGTGTTGCAGTTGCATACAGCACTCCTTCACATTCAAGGGCATCGGCCATTGACCTCCTAAGGGCCTCAACGGTGAGGGTCATGGTGCCCGATGTCTTGGCACCAAGTCCAAGGGTGTGGAGGGAGGCCTTCAGATCAGATTCAACCACCTCAAGTCGCTCAGCGGTGCTGTTGTAGCCCATTATTGTTTCATCACTCCCATCTGAGGTGGGGTCCTCAACGATGAAGGCACCTGCAGTGAGGCCTGAGAGATCCCTGGGGGTTACACCACCGATGCCTGTTGTATCAACTATGAGGTCCCAGTCACCCCCCAGATCATGAATACCCTCCTGGAAATCCACACCTTCCCCAAGCAGAAAACGTGTCTGGGGGTTTATATCTGCAACTGTAACCCGGCAGTCAAGGACACCTGAAATTGCTGCGCCTGTGAAGTATGAACCTATAATAAGGGCATTTTCGGGTTTAAATCTGACCTCTTCGAGCCACCCAGTAACTGCAGAGGATTTAAGACTGGATATATATCTCACTATGTCACCGACTGTGAAGGATGAGAAGAAGGTCTTCACGGTTTCTGTTATGCCTGGTTCATGGGGGTTCATTTATGATCAGCTGTTTTTAGGTCTTCATGGAACTGTTATAAATCTCTTAGCTGGGATTTATCTTTCAAATCCTATTCTCTCAAGTGCATGGGTAATCTCTGACTTCACAGCATCTCTTACGTCCATGCCGTGGATTACATGCGGGGGGGACATGGCTGCAGATAGCAGGCGTCCCCTGGAGTCCATGATAACGAGGAGGGACCCTGAACCAGGAACACCCAGCCTCCCCCTGGCAATTACTAGGTCGGCACCTGAGATATCCAGCGCCATGAGGGCCTTTGTGACTGCGGGCATCCTGGTGAGGTCTGCCCAGTTGGTGTTGAACTGGAGGTGTTCAGCTTCCCGCAGATTGAAACTTCTAAGGACATCGTTTATGGCCTCGACCTTCTCAGCATTCCAGTTGGGCACCACTGTCTTTCTGGCGCTCATTATGTATTCCCTTATGGCCTCAACCTCCTCAGACCTGTCTCCGTGACGTCTGTCCTCTGCAGATTCAAGGTAGGCCTTCCCTATGATGTCTTCAAGCATTTTAACACCCTGATTTCCACTTGTTTCTTCTGGAAGTATTTCCTGAGCCCTCTGGCATCATCAAGCATTTCAACACCCACTTGATCAGAGCAGGGCCACTCCCTCTGCTGATGGAACCGGTCTTAACTGGACCCTGAGTCCCATTTCCTTCACAACCCTCAGGACGTCCCTGAGGTTTCCGTACCTGGGGGACCCCACACCCTTAACATCATGGGGATAGCCGTCAGGTATAACAGTCGCAAGGTTATCAGCCCCGGCCATCAGGGAAAACCTGACGTTCTCGGGGCCTATTGTGGGTGTTGGAACCGTTATCCTTATTTCGGGGTAGAGGATCCTTGTAATGGCTATGGTCTTCATCTGCTCATCCAGGGGGCATGGAGGATGTTTCTCCATTGGAGTGCCAGGGTAGGGGTTGAATCCCATTATGGGTATCTCCCCGAGGGTTTCAAATTTAGAGAGGAATTTAAGGTGCTCCAGACGATCAGCGTAACTTTCACCAAGACCGATTAGCAGGCCGCTTGAGAGCTCAATGCCTGCTTCAGAGACCATTTCACATACCCTTATTCTATCCTCGATTCTCTCACCAGGTTTAACCCTGCTGAAAAGTTCTCTGTTGGTTGTCTCAAGGTTGCAGCATACAGTGTCTGTCCCGTAGTCTGCAAGTTCATCTGTGGCGCTCCTGTTCAGGTCAGATCCAACGTTTATGAGGAGTTCAAGGGATGTGTTCTCCTTAACTATCCTGGCAGCCTTCACGGCGTGCTCGCCATTGAATCCATGGGCACCTGAGCAGCTGACCCTGGGTATTCCTGATTCCTCTATGATGAGGGCGGCTTCAAGGATTTCCTCATCACTTTTGAAGAATGAGTTATAGTAACCATTCTTTGATGTACCGGCAGCAAATCCACAGTAACCGCACCTTGGCCTGACCTGGCACATGTTTGTTATGTGCACCGTGGATGTCAGCTTCACGGATCCGCGGTTTTCACGCATTATATTGAAGGCCGTTTTCATGAGACTGGCAAGATCCCGGGACTTTTTTATTCTGAATAACTGGATAACCTCTCCATCCTGGAGCTGGTAACCTTCTGCCGCCTTTTTCAGTATTTTATCTATCAATTTAACACCAGTTTCAGCTGCTTGGGATTGAAAAGTCAGTAAATTTGAGTGTAACAATTACTTGGATAAAAAAATAAATAAATTTTTCTGGAATTTTCCAGGCCTATTTTTTCCTCTTCTCGAGGATTTCAAATACGGTTGGGAGTATGTCTGCTGATGCTCCGAAGTTCATGGAGTCAGCTGTACCCAGAAGTGCACCGGGGTCGAGGTGCTCTTCCATCTTGTCTATTCCAACCTTCTCCATAAGGGCTGTTATCTGTTCAAGTGACTCCTTGGCCATCATCTGTGCGAAACCTGCGGGTGCGCCGAGTACCTGTGTAACTGAGTCCCTGTAGGAGAGTATACCTGCGTAGGTTATTGCTGTGAGGGCTGAGCACATGTCACATACTGGTCCGAGGAGTTCGGCTGGTAACCTGTATGCGTTACCCCTTGCCTTCTGTCCGAGTTCGAAGAGGGTGTTTATTGCTTCCTCTGAGGCGTAACCCTCTGCAATGTAGACCTGGCCCTTCATTTCGGGTACGGCACCTGGGTGGTAGGATGTTACGTTGAGTGTTTCAGGTTTTGTTACAAGGTCGCCGTGTTTTTCTTCGAATATCTTGTAGAACTTGGTGGTTGGAATTGTGCAGGCGTGGGTGACGATGGCGCCTGGTTTTATGTCATCTATGAACTTGTCTATTATGCCTGGCTGCATGTCTCCCTTTGGGAACCAGGTCATTATGAAGTCGGCGTCTGCAACAGCTTCCCTGTCATCGGTTGTTATCTCAAATCCAAGGTCTTCAGGGTGTGTAAAGTGTATTGCACCTTCTGGTGGTTTTGGAAGTTCCTTTGCGACTTCGTTGACCTTTTCCCTGATCTGTGGCATTATCTTTTCAGGGTCCTCCTTGTGGGCTTCCATGACATCCTCGTAGGCGAAGTCGTCTATAACTGTGAACTGGTTGTCGAATACAGGGTCTGCAACAACGACTTCGTCCACACCTGCAAGTTCTTTTAGCTCTGCACCCATTGTTATTGTGGAATGGGTCATGGCTATCTCTGGTTTTCCAACCATTTCAGCGACCTCGCAGGCCCTGGAAAAGTTTGTTATTCCACTGGCCGCATGGGTCCTGTAACATCCTGCACCTAGTATTGCAAGTTTCATATCTATCACTCCATTTCTGTAATACTACTTATATTATTAGTAGTACAGATTAATCGGTTTCCAATATAAATATATTTTTTGATAATTTTCAAATCAAAAAACTTATAAGGAGAATTTATTCACCTGTGGCAATTTCAGGGTAAGTCAATTTAAGCAATGTTTTCATTTTATCCTCCTTTGGGAAGCCTTTACCATCCATTATCCATATAATATTATATGAAAATAATCATAATTATTAAGATATTAATATCACGGATCTGTGGCTGAGCTGCTTCAATCCAGTGATCCTAACTGGAAGGCTGCCCTTAACTCTGTAATGGCGTGTTGCGGGTTGTTCTTAGAGATCAGAGTACAAACCACGTTAAATATTAAAAAATAATCATCTATTATGAATTATAATTTCCTGCCAGAATATTAACTCTGGATCTATTAGGGCCGCATGGCCATAATTTTAGATTATTGTGGATTTAAAACGGTTAAATGATTAAAATTGGATTTTATTGTGATTTTCATGTAATTACAATGGTTCACATGCCTTTTAAATTTTAGGAACATTTATATATGTAATACTTGTTAGCAGATAATTATGACAAACACGATAAAACTGGAGGTTGTGGTGAAAGCATGGACATTCAGATTCAGAAAATTGGACTTTTTCGGCCTGGAAAAAATCCAAAATCGTGTACCCTGAGTCTTGACATGGACTGGAAAATTGACTACACAAATTTCGAGAAGGATTCGGTCGGATACACATTCTATGTGGAATCTCTCAATGGAATACCCTTAAATTTTAAAATAGAAGGAAAGGTTGTCCTTGAGAACTCCGAGAAACTCCCGGAAAACCTTTCAGAGGTTCTCCTGGACTCTGGACTGAATATCATGGTTGAACTCTTCAACATAACACGTGACAGGACGATCAGCGTCCAGAATGAACTTGTCAGCATCGATGAGTTTCAGAGAAAAGTAAAGAATCTGGAGGTGTAGAAAATGATGGTGAAACACACCATATGCCCCTCCTGCAGCGCAGGATGTGGGGTGAACATTATAGAAGTGGATGGATCCCCGGCAGGGACCTACCCCTACAGGAGACACATCATAAACGAGGGAAAGACATGCAGAAGGGGAAGGGAATGCTATGAGATTCCAGTAAAGGATAGAATAACATCCCCTGCAGTTAAAAAATCAGGAAACCTTAAGGGTGCAGACTGGGATGAGGCCCTTGATGGACTCACAGAGATGATCTCCTCACCGGAGACAGCCATACTCACAACAGGCACCCTGACAGATGAGGAGGCAGCTAAACTCAAAAGGATCATAGAAAGATTTGATGTAAAAAAATACGGTCTTATAACCGTATTTCCAGAATTCGATTATCCAGAAATAGATGTGAGGAAAATAAGGAACTATGGTAATATTGCAGTCATTGGTGACGTAATGAACTGCGCACCCCTCCTCGCAAGGAGGATATTCCAGGCCATGGATGGTGGTGCAGAGGTCCGATCGTACGATAGGAGGGAGATAACAAGGACGGCCATGAACTCCAGCTCCCACCGGACCTTTTCAGATAATTCAGATCTTCTAGATAAACTCAGGAAGTTTCCAGCAGATCTCATAATGATTACAGCTGAAATCCCGGATGTGATAGACGATGTCCTGGAGGCCTCAGCTGAAACAGGGGCTGAGGTTCTGCCAGTATTTGAGGATTTCAACACCAGGGGTGTGATGCAGCACATACCACCCATCCGTGACCATGAAGAAATTGAATCCCTGTGGCTCATTGACCCGGGTGCAGCCGCAGAACCCCTGGATGTTAAGGGATCATTCGCCCTCCAGTCAATAAAAACTTCAGGTGCAGTTCCTGACATCTTCCTTGCAACCGCTGCCTGGTGCGAAAAGCGTGGATCGTACACCAGTGCAACAGGACATACTGTAAAACTGGAACCTGCACTACCGGAACCTGAGGGGGTTCTCGCAGACGGTGAAATATTTGACAGAATACTCGAGAGGCTGGGTGATTGAAATGAAATACATTCTTGCAAGGGCCACCGACGAGGAAATTCAGAAAAGGGGAGAGTGTGGCGGAGCAGTAACCGCCATATTCAAATACATGCTTGATAGGGAGATCGTGGACGGAGTCCTGACACTTGAAAGGGGAGATGATATCTACGATGGAATCCCGGTCCTCCTGGAAGACTCAGATGAGATAGTATCAACCTGCGGCTCACTGCACTGTGCACCGACCATGTTCGGAGATCTCATATCAAGGTACCTGAATGATATGCGCCTGGCAGTGGCGGTTAAACCATGCGATGCAATGGCAATAAAGGAACTTGAAAAGAGACATCAGATTGATCCCCAGAGGGTGTACATGATAGGATTGAACTGTGGTGGCACCCTCAGCCCGGTGTCTGCAAGGGAAATGATAGAGACCTTCTATGAAATAGACCCTGATGACGTTGTCAGGGAGGAGATAGATAAGGGCAAATTCATGGTCGAGCTAAAGGATGGCAGTCATAAGGAAATATCAATCGATTACCTTGAGGAGGAGGGCTTCGGAAGAAGGGAAAACTGCCAGAGATGCGAGCTGATGGTGCCCAGGAATGCAGACATTGCCTGCGGAAACTGGGGTGCAGAGGAGGGATGGACCTTCATCGAGGTCAACACAGATCGGGGCGAGGAAATCATCGAGGGAGCCCGCAGGGAGGGCTACCTCGAGGTCAAAGAGCCACCAATGAAGATGATAGAGATCAGGGAGAAAATTGAAAATGCCATGATTAAGATGGCCAGGAAGTTCCAGGACAAGTATCTGGAGGATGAGTACCCTTCTCTAGATGGTTGGGATGAATACTGGAAACGCTGCATCAACTGCTTCGCATGCAGGGATCTGTGCCCAATATGTTTCTGCAGGGAATGCGAACTTGAGAAGGATTACCTCCTGGAGTCAGATGAAAAAGCCCCCGACCCCCTGACCTTCCAGGGTGTCAGACTATCACATATGGGCTTCAGCTGCATCAACTGCGGACAGTGCGAAGATGTATGCCCCATGGACATCCCCCTAGCAAGGATCTACCACAGAATACAGAGGAAATACCGTGACAGAACAGGCTTCACAGCAGGTGTGAGCGAAGAACTGCCACCGATGTACAGTGGAGAGAAGGATTGAGTGATTATATGAATTCCAATGATTTTAGAGCCAGGATAGCTGGATTCTGCTGCGAATTGATTCTGAGGTGATGGTATGAGTTTCGAGCCAAAGATAGTGGGATTCTGTTGTAACTGGTGCTCCTATGGTGGAGCCGACACTGCGGGAACAGCAAGGATGCAGTACCCTCCAAACGTCAGAATAATAAGGGTGATGTGCTCCGGTCGTGTCAATGCCTCCATGATACTTAAGGCCTTCCGTGATGGTGCAGACGGAGTCTTTGTTGGCGGGTGCCACATAGGGGACTGCCACTATGATTCTGGAAACTACAAGTGGAAGAGGAGGGCCCAGTTCATAGAGGATATACTGCCAGAGTTTGGCATTGAGAAGGAGAGATTCAGGTGGGAGTGGATATCGGCATCAGAGGGTGAGAAGTTCCAGAGGACAATGAAGGAATTCCATGAGACAGTGAAGTCACTGGGGCCACTCAGAAGGGCAGGGAAGTAGGAGAGTATTAAAATATGAACCTATTCCCTGTATTTTTATTAACCCACCACTTTTATCAAAGCTTAAATTGGCATCCCTTCCATAGTGAATTACAGTGACTTTGAAGGTGAAACAATATGCACGAATTAATCAGGGAAGCTGTGAATGATCCAGGGATGGCCTGGGAAATCATGAAAATGGACAGGGATGTTACAGAGGTCGTGGATGCTGTTTCTGACCTATCCAGGGACGATAAGATTAAACTTGGAGCCACCTTCAAGAGGTTCCCCCTGGGCTGTGACCTCACAGAGCTCATTGTGGGTACCTGTGCCTCTGACCTTGAAAAGATTGACCTCATGGGAAACTGCATGCTCTCTGACACCATAGGGGCAACCATACATGTATGCGCCTATGCATTTGCAGATATAGCTGAGAGCTATGGTATGAGACCCGTGGAACTCATGAGGGAGGTGAGGGAAACAACGGAGGTCCCCCTTGACCTTGACCACTTCGGAAGATACGGGCCAATGAGGTTTCCAAGATCCATAACAGGGTGCGGCGGCCAGTGCTACCTCGAGGGGCCACCCTTCGAGGGCTGTCCAAGGGAGAGAATACATGCAAGGCTCCTTGACAGGGAAAGGGAGGGCCTACCTGACAGGGATGAATGGGTTGAACTCTCTTCATCTGTTGCAGTTAACCTGACACCTGTACAGGGGGCTGAAACCCACGCAGCACCCCTTGAGGAGGCTGAGGAAGTCCTGAAACTTGCCAGAAAACATGGGAAGGGCGTTGAGGCCATAATGTTTGTCGGTGATGGATACGATGACCTCATATCAGGCTTTGAGGCAGGACTTGAGATGGGCGTCGATGTCTTTGTGATTGAGGGGGGCCCCTTTAACCTTGCAGGGGACAGGCTTGATGCCTTTGCAGGTGCAGTTGCAGCGGCAAGGATACTCACCCCTGGAAAGATAGTTGCAACAAATGGAGCATACGAGGATGAGTGCCGCGTAGGCCTCAGGGCGGGCCTCAATGCAATCATAACAGGATTCCCCAAGAACCATCATGGTTACATGTGTGGATACAGTCCGGGCACAGCCAGGAGGGGTAGATTCGGTCTTCCAAGGGTCATGAAGATAATGAGGGAGGAGGTTGAACCTGGCCTCACACCGGTACCCATACAGAAGGCCCAGCTGGAGGCCCTGGCAGCGGCTGTTAAGGTTTCAGGAACAGAAAACGTCTATCCACGGACCCTGGGTTACACCTACGTTGGCGACGCCCACTGGGCATGCCTTCCATCAACACCCATCTATGAGCGGGTGGAGGTGAAGCGGGATGTGAATGCACTTGTTAAAATGGCTGAGGATGGTGATATCCATGGGAAGGTGGCCATATTCGGTGCAAGGTTCGTATCATGGGTTATTGCAGATAAACTTGACGGCCTGGTGGATGAATTCGTCATTGTGGACAGGGACCCATGGGTTGAGCAGGTAACGGTTGATAATCTGAGATCAGAGCTCAGGACAGATGTTCACCCGGGAAACTCTGATGATGAGGGGGCCTACAGTTCGGCTGATTCATCGATAGTGTCCACCACCATCCCCCAGATATCTGCAAAAATTTCCGGAAAATTCAGGGACGCGGTGACGCTGGTGTAGGGTTCATCAAAGCCTTCTGGTGGAAGGATGTGGTATTAAAAATAATAAAAATTTTAACCACACATATAAAATTTTCGAAATTGTTTCATAAGTAACCTTTATACTTCCCACTCCTCAACCATATACCAAGTACAATTATAGTACGATGCAAAAGCAAGGAGGAAACTCTATGGCTGAAGATGACATAAAAATTGTGATGTTCTGTTGTAACTGGTGTTCCTACGGTGGAGCCGACACTGCGGGAACAGCAAGGATGCAGTACCCTACAAACATTAGGGTTATCCGTGTGATGTGCTCCGGAAGGATAGAACCACAGTTCGTTCTCAAGGCATTCAGGGAAGGCGCCGACGGTGTCCTTGTAACCGGATGCCACCATGGTGACTGCCACTACGACGCAGGAAACTACAAGCTTGACAGGAGAATGAGGCTGATCTACAAACTGGCAGATGAGCTTGGAATTGGCAGGGAAAGAATCCACCACGACTGGATATCAGCATCAGAGGGTGAAAAATTCGCTGAAACAGTTAAGATGATGGTTAACAGGATAAAGGACCTTGGCCCATCACCAATCAAAAAACAGCTAGCTGAAGCATAAGGAGGATTTCGAATGGCTGAAAAGATAAAAATAGGAACAATGTGGCTTGGAGGATGCTCCGGCTGCCACCTGTCCATTGCAGACTTCCATGAAAAGCTTCTCGACGTTATGGAACACGCGGACTTTGAATTCAGCCCTGTTTTAATGGACACAAAGTACGATGAAATCCCTGAACTCGATGTCGTCATCATCGAGGGCGGAATCGTCAACGATGAAAACAGGGAATTTGCCGAGGAACTCAGGGAAAAGGCCAAGTTCGTCATAAGTTACGGTACATGCGCAGTTTACGGAGGCATACCCGGTCTCAGGAACCTCTGGGACAAGGATGAAGTTATTGAGGAGGCCTACATAAACTCAATCACAACACCCAACGAGGAGGGCGTGATCCCATCTGAAGAGGTGCCACACCTTGAGGGAAGGGTTAAACCACTGGGTGAAGTCATAGATGTTGACTTTGAAGTTCCAGGATGCCCACCAAGGTCAGATGTTGCCGCGGAAGTGGTAATGGCACTTCTAACAGGTGAAGAAATAGAACTCCCAGAAACAAACCTCTGCGAAGTCTGTCCAAGGGAAAAACCACCAGAAGGCCTTGCAATGGACTTCATAAAGAGACAGTTCGAGGTTGGAAAACCAGAAGACGATCTCTGTCTCATACCACAGGGACTCATATGCATGGGCCCTGCAACAGTCTCCATCTGCGGTGCCGAATGCCCAAGCATAGCCATACCCTGCCGTGGCTGTTACGGTCCAACAGCACGTGTCGAGGACCAGGGCGCAAAGATGATAAGTGCTATTGCCTCTGACTACAAGGTCGAAGAGGACAAAACCGTCGACCCTGAGGAAGTGGCTGAACAGCTGGACGACATTGTTGGAACATTCTACACCTTCACACTTCCAGCAGCACTCATACCAATGAAAATAAAGAAGGAGGGTAAATAGATGGTTAAACTCACAATGGAACCTGTGACCCGTATAGAAGGTCACGCCAAGATTACCGTACACCTCGATGATGAAGGTAATGTTGAAGACACAAGGCTCCATGTAATGGAGTTCCGTGGGTTCGAGAAGTTTCTCCAGGGAAGACCAATAGAGGAAGCACCAAGGATAGTTCCAAGGATCTGCGGTATCTGTGACGTGCAGCACCACCTGGCAGCAGCCAAGGCTGTTGACGCATGCTTCGGTTTTGAACCAGAGGATGTCCTTCCTGCAGCCTACAAGATGAGGGAGATCATGAACTGGGGTTCATACATGCACTCCCATGGTCTGCACTTCTACTTCCTGGCAGCCCCTGACTTCATAGCAGGTAAGGACAGAAAGACAAGGAACGTCTTCCAGATTATAAAGGATGCCCCTGATATCGCTCTTCAGGCCATAGAACTGCGTAAAAACTCCCTTGAACTGGTAAGGGCCACCGGTGGAAGGCCTATCCACCCAACATCATCAACACCAGGAGGTATCTCAACAGAACTCGACGATGAAACACAGAAGGACCTCCTCAAGAAGGCCCAGAGGAACATTGAACTGGCAGAGGCCACCCTCGAACTCGCAATCCCCATCTTCGAGGAAAACATTGACCTCGTGAACTCACTGGGTAACATTGAAACCTACCACACAGGTCTTGTGAAGGACGGTGTCTGGGACGTTTATGATGGTGTGGTGAGGATAAAGGACAAGGAAGGAAACATGTTCAGGGAATTCAAACCTGCGGACTACGCTGACACAATCGCTGAACATGTTAAGCCCTACTCATGGCTCAAGTTCCCATACATAAAGGACCTGGGATACCCGGACGGCGTATACCGTGTTTCACCACTCTCCAGGCTCAACGTTGCAGACAAGATGCCTGATGCAGCTCCAAAGGCACAGGACTACTTCAAGGAATTCAGGGAAAACTTCGGATACGCACAGCAGACACTGCTCTACCACTGGGCAAGGCTCATAGAAATCCTTGCGTGTGCTGAATGCGCAGCCGATGCACTTGAAGGAGACCTATCAGGAGAGAAGTTCCCTGATTCACTTGAAAGGCAGGCTGGAGACGGTGTGGGTATAGTTGAGGCACCAAGGGGAACACTCACACACCACTACACCTGTGATGAAAACGGCCTCATCACCAGGGCAAACATAGTGGTTGCAACAATCCAGAACAACCCTGCCATGGAGATGGGTATCCAGAAGGTTGCCCAGGACTACATCAAACCTGGCGTTGAAGTGGATGATAAGATATTCAACCTCATGGAGATGGTTATAAGGGCATACGACCCATGTCTCTCCTGCGCAACACACACCATTGACAGTCAGATGAGACTTGCCACCTTGGAAGTATACGACAGTGAAGGCGACCTTGTAAAAAGGATCTGATTTCACCAGAAAGGTGGTAAAATGATAGTTGTCAATAAAGAGGACTGCATAAGGTGTGGTGCCTGCCAGGGGACCTGCCCAACCGCAGCCATTGAGGTAACACCTGAGGATGTCATATACTGTGACATCTGCGGCGGTGAACCAAAGTGTGTTGACATATGCCCCACAGGCGCCCTCAAACTTGAGGACCTGGTGGTTGACGAGGCAGGTAACACACAGGGCAGGATAGTCTTCAACCCTGATAAGTGTAACGAGTGCGGGGACTGCGTGGAGGTCTGCCCTCCACAGATCCTCAAACTCGACGAGGGAAAGGTCAAGAAGGTCCCACTTCAGGGATTCTGTGTCATGTGCCAGAAGTGCGTTGACATATGCCCTGTGGGGGTTATAGGTGTTGAGGGCATTAAGGAACCAGCAAAGGTTGAACTGGAAATTGAGGGACCAGTATTCATAGCCGACTGTGTGGGCTGTGGAATGTGTGTCCCTGAGTGTCCAGTGGACGCCATAACCCTTGATAAGGTCGGCGGTGTCATAGAGATTGATGAGGACACCTGTATAAAGTGTGGTGTCTGCGCACAGACCTGTCCATGGAATGCCGTCTATATATCAGGCAGGAAGCCAGAGAAGAGGGCCAAGGAGATCAAGAAGTTCGAGCTGGATGCAGATACATGTATAGGATGTAACACATGTGTCGAGGCATGTCCCGGTGACTTCATAGTTCCAAGGGCATCCAGCCTCACTGTTGAACTGCCAGCCATCTGTACGGCATGCGGTCTATGTGAACAGCTCTGCCCCGTTGACGCCATAGACCTTGAAGTGGAACTGGGCCCTGCTAAACCTGCAAGTGAAGAGGGCCTTGTCTGGGATGAGGAGAAATGTGACTTCATAGGCGCATGCGCCAACATATGCCCCAACGACGCCATAAGGGTGGTTACTAAGGAGGGCATGAAGGTCCCGGACAATGAAAAGGTTGATGAGGAACCATCCTTTGCCATGTGTACCCGCTGCGGTGCATGTACAATGGCCTGTCCTAAGGGCGCACTTAGCCTTGTTGATATGGACAAGGTCGTTGATGGTGAGGTTGTCAAGAGGAAGAGGGTCCAGTACAATCCTGCCCTCTGTGACCAGTGCGGTGACTGTATTGAAGCATGCCCCTACGACATGCTGAAACTCACCGATGAGAAGGTTCCACTTAAAGGGTTCTGCATACTCTGTGACCAGTGCATACCCGCCTGTCCTAAGAGCGCACTGTCACTCAAATAACCTCCTCCTCTTTTTTGTTTTCACATGCAGGTTTTCCCTTTTCACAGACCCTGTTATTATTTTAGATAATATTTTTATGAAAAATGATTTTTCATATTTAAAATTTTTCTTTTTTTCCTTTTGAAAACATTTATATTATCCTTTTTTCTTATTCAATAGAGTCATAGATGTCAAAAAACTGAAGCATAAGCGGTTATATCCAGATTAATACTGGATAATAACGACATGTGCAGTATGGCTTGTTCTATAATGAGCTGTGCTCTGGAGGTTGGAGGATGAACTTCGGTATAACCTGAAGGTCCATTTCGAGACATTGGTGATGGATAGCTCCTGAATGAGGTGACCATTCCCATGGATTATCGCTGAAAATCCCATAACCCCATCAATTTTATTAATAAAATAATAAATTTTATTAATAAATAAATAAAACAAGAGGTGTGAATACCATGCCAATGTATGAAGACAGAATAGATCTCTACGGGGCAGATGGTAAGCTCCTGGAGGAAGACGTTCCTCTTGAAGCAGTAAGCCCCCTTAAAAACCCGACAATAGCAAACCTGGTAAGCGACGTGAAAAGGTCAGTTGCAGTGAACCTGGCAGGGATAGAGGGAAGCCTCAAGAAGGCAGCCCTCGGCGGAAAGTCCAACTTCATCCCTGGAAGGGAAGTTGAACTGCCAATAGTTGAAAACGCAGAGGCAGTAGCTGAAAAGGTTAAAAAACTTGTTCAGACCTCTGAAGACGACGACACAAACATCCGCCTCATAAACAACGGCCAGCAGATCCTCGTACAGGTCCCAACAACAAGGATGGGTGTGGCTGCAGACTACACCGTCTCAGCCCTGGTCACAGGAGCTGCAGTTGTACAGGCAATAATCGACGAATTCGACGTGGACATGTTCGATGCAAACGCAGTCAAAACCGCTGTCATGGGAAGATACCCACAGACAGTTGACTTCACAGGAGCCAACCTCTCAACACTCCTGGGACCACCAGTACTCCTGGAGGGTCTCGGATACGGTCTAAGGAACATAATGGCAAACCACGTCGTGGCCATCACAAGGAAGAACACACTCAACGCATCAGCACTATCATCCATACTCGAACAGACAGCAATGTTCGAAACAGGTGACGCAGTCGGAGCATTCGAAAGGATGCACCTCCTTGGACTTGCATACCAGGGACTCAACGCAAACAACCTCCTATTCGACCTTGTTAAGGAGAACGGTAAGGGAACAGTGGGTACAGTCATAGCATCCCTCGTTGAAAGGGCCATAGAGGACAAGGTCATCAAAGTGGCCAGTGAAATGAAATCAGGCTACAAGATGTACGAACCAGCCGACTGGGCTCTATGGAACGCATACGCAGCAACAGGTCTCCTTGCAGCAACAATAGTCAATGTTGGAGCAGCAAGGGCAGCCCAGGGTGTTGCATCAACAGTACTCTACTACAACGACATACTCGAATACGAGACAGGACTTCCAGGTGTGGACTTCGGAAGGGCAATGGGTACCGCAGTAGGATTCTCATTCTTCAGCCACTCCATCTATGGTGGAGGTGGACCAGGTATATTCCACGGAAACCACGTCGTTACAAGGCACAGTAAAGGATTTGCTCTACCATGTGTGGCCGCAGCAATGTGCCTTGACGCAGGGACACAGATGTTCTCAGTGGAGAAGACATCAGGACTCATAGGATCTGTTTACAGCGAAATAGACTACTTCAGAGAACCAATAGTTAACGTTGCAAAAGGTGCTGCAGAGATAAAGGACCAGTTATAGGTTAAAATGGGGAGTCATGATGCCAGAAACAGGATTCATCGATGTTAAGATCTTCCCCCAGCGGCTGCTGAAACCAGAGACCGTTGAGAAGATTCTTAACAGAATCTATGAACTTGAGGGCATAGTAAGGGTGCTGGTCCATGGACCATCCATACCTGACAGGGTATACTATGGCCCCGCAAGGGGAACAGAGGTTAACCACAGCGACCGGCGGAAGATAAAAGTCCGCGGAGAGGAGGTTGAACTCCGGGTGAAGGTCGGAGAGATCATTGTGGGCATACTCCCGGAGGCCCTGGAGGAGAAGATTGAAACAATCGAGGAAATCCTGGATGAAGTGCTCCCCTGCTCCTATAAGGTATTCATAGGTGCCTTCACAAAGAAGGACATAACCATCTCCGATTACCTTAAATACGGACTTAAATTTGAGGAAAAGATCGATCCAAGGGTAATCGGCATGGTGGATCCCAGCTCAAGGATGAAGGACACCGTTATTAACATAAAATGATTGTGAGGTTATGAAATGTCTTACAAAGCCCAGTACACTCCTGGAGAAACCCAGATAGCTGAAAACAGAAGAAAACACATGGACCCTGATTATGAATTCCGTAAATTAAGGGAAGTATCAGATGAGGACCTGGTCAAGGTCCTGGGGCACAGGAACCCTGGTGAGAGCTACAAGTCCGTGCACCCACCACTCGATGAGATGGACTTCGAAGAGGATATAGTAAGGGACATGGTTGAACCCATACAGGGTGCAAAGGAAGGTGTCAGGGTAAGGTACATCCAGTTCGCAGACTCCATGTACAACGCCCCGGCCCAGCCCTACGACAGGGCAAGGACCTACATGTGGAGATACCGTGGTGTCGACACAGGTACACTATCAGGAAGACAGGTCATCGAGATGAGGGAACTCGACCTTGAGGGTGTATCCAAGGAACTCGTGGAAACAGAACTCTTCGACCCTGCAACAACAGGTATAAGGGGTGCAACAGTCCACGGACACTCCCTCCGACTCGATGAAAATGGTCTCATGTTCGACGCCCTCCAGAGGTACGTCTTCGATGAAGAGAAGGGGCACGTGGTATACGTTAAGGACCAGGTCGGAAGGCCCCTCGATGAACCTGTGGACATGGGTCAGCCCCTCGGCGAAGATGAACTCAAGAAGATCACCACAATCTACAGGAAGGACAACATCGCCATGAGGGATGATAAAGAGGCAATTGAAGTTGTTGAAAACATACACACCGGCCGTACCATGGGCGGTTTTGGTATGGACGTATTCAAGGATGACCTAAGAAAAAGGCTAGGTGATGATTAATGGATGAAAAGAAACTATTCCTTACAGCTTTAAAGAAGAAGTTTGAGGGGGAAGACCCCGACGAAAAATACACAAACTTCTACTGCTTCGGCGGATGGGAACAGTCCGCACGTAAAAAGGAATTCACAGAGTACGCCAAGAAGGCAGCTGAGAAGAGGGGAGGAATACCATTCTACAACCCTGACATCGGTGTGCCCCTGGGTCAGAGGAAACTCATGGCCTACCGCGTATCAGGCACAGACGCCTACGTTGAGGGTGACGACCTCCACTTCGTCAACAACGCAGCCATCCAGCAGATGGTGGACGACATAAAGAGGACAGTCATCGTGGGTATGGACACAGCACACGCTGTCCTTGAGAAGAGGCTCGGTGTTGAGGTGACCCCTGAGACAATAAACGAGTACATGGAGGCAATCAACCACGCCCTCCCCGGCGGTGCCGTCGTACAGGAGCACATGGTTGAGGTACACCCTGGACTCGTTGAGGACTGTTACGCCAAGATCTTCACAGGTGACGACAACCTGGCAGATGAACTGGACAAGAGGATACTCATAGACATAAACAAGGAGTTCCCTGAGGAACAGGCCGAACAGCTCAAGAGCTACATCGGCAACAGGACATACCAGGTCAACAGGGTTCCAACAATAGTCGTGAGGACCTGTGACGGTGGTACAGTATCACGATGGTCTGCAATGCAGATCGGTATGAGCTTCATATCAGCATACAAGCTCTGTGCAGGTGAAGCAGCAATCGCTGACTTCTCATACGCTGCAAAACACGCCGACGTTATAGAGATGGGTACAATAATGCCTGCAAGGAGGGCAAGGGGACCAAACGAGCCCGGTGGAGTTGCCTTCGGAACATTCGCAGACATAGTCCAGACCTCAAGGGTTTCAGATGACCCTGCGAAGATATCACTTGAGGTCATCGCAGGTGCAGCAGCACTCTACGACCAGGTATGGCTCGGCTCATACATGTCAGGTGGTGTGGGTTTCACCCAGTACGCAACAGCATCCTACACCGACGACATCCTCGACGACTTCGTATACTATGGTATGGAGTACGTTGATGACAAATACGGAATCTGCGGAACAAAACCTACAATGGATGTTGTGCGCGACATATCCACAGAGGTCACACTGTACTCACTTGAACAGTATGAGGAATACCCCACCCTCCTGGAGGACCACTTCGGAGGATCACAGAGGGCAGCTGTTGCAGCTGCAGCAGCAGGATGTTCCACAGCCTTCGCAACAGGAAACTCAAATGCAGGTATCAACGGATGGTACCTCAGCCAGATACTCCACAAGGAGGCCCACAGCAGGCTTGGATTCTACGGATACGACCTGCAGGACCAGTGCGGTGCATCCAACTCCCTCTCAATCAGGAGCGACGAGGGTCTCATACACGAACTCCGCGGACCTAACTATCCAAACTACGCCATGAACGTGGGTCACCAGCCAGAGTACGCCGGTATAGCCCAGGCACCACACGCTGCAAGGGGAGACGCCTTCTGCACAAACCCACTCATAAAGGTTGCATTTGCAGATAAGGACCTTTCCTTTGACTTCACATCACCAAGGAAGTCAATTGCAGCAGGTGCCCTCAGGGAGTTCATGCCAGAGGGAGAAAGGGACCTCATCATACCAGCTGGAAAATAATTCCAGCAGAAAATTTTTCTTTTTTCAAAGAAAGGAATAGAATTAGATTCCCGTTATTGTTTTTCAGTTCCAATACACTAATCTGTTTCAATATAGATTCTGTGTTTGTCAAGGTCTATCCTTGTTATTTTTCCCTGGAACTCCTTTACAGAGTCCAGTATGTCAGTTGCCCTGATCCCATCTTCAAGGACCTCAATGAATATAACGTCCTCCATGAGGAGGTCTCCACCTTCTGAGTAGAGGCTTGATTCACACATATGCTTTCACCACACTTCATATTGAGTTGGAGAGTATATTATTTATACAATATAAATTTTTATACAATATAAATTTTTTCATTATTAATCATGTTCTTTTTCATGGATTACAGTAACCATCTCTCCAGCCGCCATGGAACCCTGAACTCTTAAGGTCTTAATAAAGCTCCTGGGCCCCACCACAGCATGGCTGGACTACTTAACGCAATATTTATCTATTGGGACCCACAAAGACATATTACAATACACGTTTGGAGGGGAATCAATGGATAAAAGCACAAGGATACTGACTAACATTATACTTTTGTCGGTTTTCTTCTCCCTTATAGGGGCAAATGTAGCGTATGATAATTCTTCAGAAGTAACTAGGATTTATGGAACAGTTTTTGACTGTAAAGGTAATGGCACCATTTCAGGAGCCAATGTAACAGCATATAATTCTAACTTTTCAGCATCCAATCTAACAGATGCAGATGGTAATTATGTTCTTCATGTGCCTGAAGATCTGAATTTAAGCGTGGTTGTAAAGTTCCCGGGACACCTTGAATCTTTTAAATCCATAAAAACCGGTAAAGATACAATTAACATGAATTTTACCCTTGGCCAGCCAGCTGTGACCATAACAGCGCCCTTAGAGGCATTCATAAATGAGAACTTTCAGGTAAGCCTTACCTTTGATAACAATGCCACAACACCCGGATTTGGACCGATAGTTGAGCTCATATTACCCCCCGAGATAAGCTTCGTCAATGCAAATTACATGGGCTTCCCTGTGAATGTGGTTGATGCAGGAATATTCCCCTCCTCAGGAGAACTTTTAAACCCCCTCACAAGAAACACCACCACAGGAAACCCAGGCTATCGCCTGATAATCATCGAGTACCCCTTCGGAAGCTTTGCCCCTGACCAGCCACCAGCAACCATAACAGCAAACATGAAAATGGCGCTGAATGCAAGCCTCGGCACCCCATTAAATATAACGGCGAGACCCATATTCAGGTTCGGCAATAACCCCCTCGACGACCCATCAACTGATCCCCCTGTATACGGTGAGACTCAGCAGGCGAGCATAAAACCCACCGTCCTTAAAGTGAATAAAAGGGCCATACTTCATGAGGATGAGACAGCCACCGGTCCTAATTATCCCTTTGACTTTGTAATAGATGTTGATGTGGCAGATGGCGCCACACTGCAGAACCTGACAATAACAGATTACCTGCCGGCTAATCTGCAGTTCATGGCGCTGATCGATAATGCGGGTGGTCAGAACATCAACCTGCCATCCACTGCAATACCCGGAGGAAACATTACAATAGCTTTCACTTCAGTAACCGGTGCACTGGGCACTGATAGAACAATAAAGTACCGGGTATATGCTCCAGAATTCGATAATAACACATTAAGTGTCCTTGATCCCAATACGGGCTCTCATGTGAACGCCACCAATAATGTACAGGGAAAAGGATCCTATAACGGTACGGATGTATCATCAGCATCTAATTATACGGTTTACCTCAAATCACTTGCAATACAGAAATCAGTAACCGACCTAAACGGGGGTTATATACGTCCATCAGATATTCTCCAGTACATTATTAACTTCCAGTTATCAGATTACTTCCAGATAAAGGACATAATAATAAACGATACCGTTGGAGACGGACAGTCCTTCCTCGAAGGCTTCACACCGATACTTGTCATAACAGAAGCAGGTAACACCCTGAACATACCATTTGACCCGGAGAATTATCATGTGTATCACGATAATGCCACAGGAAAGTGGATAATAGTATTCAGGGTTTCAGATCAGCTGGTAAACTCTGGATTGTCCGGTAACCTTACAGGCGGACTATATACCAACAGGAGCAGTAACCGGGGCGCCACAACAGGTTCAATAACATTCAGGACGGTAATTGACATAGCATATGAGGACCCCTCAAATTATCCGCCAGGCCATCCTAACCTCAAATCAGGGGATTCCACATCCAACAGTGTGGATGTTGAGGCCAAACTAACCCACAATGATCACAGGGTGGCTGATGGCAGCGGGGCAGGTGTCACCATAAACCTGCCAACAATCCGTAAGGAAATCTACGCAATAAATGGTGACATGGGTATAACTCCGCCATATCCTGTAAGGCCAGGGGATAATGTAACATTTTCACTAAGGGTAAGTGTACCAACAACAAACCTCTGTAACTTCACAGTATCTGATTTCCTCCCGGTACCCTTCTTCAGGGCTGATCAGGTAACTACAAGTATATCTCAGGGAGACACCCCGCCCGGTGCAGGGGAATGGAGAATAGCATCCGATGATACCTTATCAGCTTACCTCGGCAGATTACCTGATATAGAAGTAGACACATCAAACAACATGATCCGATTTAAATACGGGTCATTTAACAGTACGGACCAGACTGAACGGATAGTCCATATCCTGTTCACCGTAACAGCTACAGACGAACCCTTTGCAGATGAGTTATACTTAACAAATCAGATGTCTGTTGTTTATTATAACAGCTCCTGCGAATCATTTTCAGATACCGCGATACAGCAGATTTTAACCCAGGAGCCAGAACTCACACTCGATAAGAGGGTCAACGGCACCACTGGGTCAGGAACCATAGATCCAAAGGGGGATCTTACAGGTGCAGATGCAGGGGACATCATAACATATAATATAATAATAGAGAACACAGGGCACTGGAACGCATATAACTTAACGGTGAGGGACAACCTGCCCCCCAAATTAACTTATCCAGTACTTATTAGTGTAATGGACGCTGATGGAAACCCTGTGGCCTATACCGGCGACCTTTTCACGACAGGAATAGTAATAGGCATGATTCCTGGCGGGGATAACGCTCCAGGCGGTAATGACACAATAATAATAAAATATACGGCGAGGATCTCTGCCGATGCAAATCCAAGGGAGGCCCTTATCAACACGGCCAGAATCACATACTACGCGTCGACACCTGGAGGCCCAAATTTTGTTTCTGACCAGTCACTATATGAGGATAATGCGACCGTAATCATAGCGTCCCCAGAGGTAAGGAAGGATCTGATTTCAAGCACTGAACCCGGGACATCTGGCAGCAACCTCACCATCGGTGAGCAGGGGACCTTCGAGGTCACCATAAAACTTCCTGAGGGTGAGATCAGTAACCTTACGGTAACTGAAATATTACCCCCTGGTCTGAGATATGATGGGTACCAGGTAGACACAGCTGGATTCAATGGTACCTTACCCCCCTTAGCTGTGACCATAAATGGTAATAACATAACCTTCCTGTTCAATGGCACAACAACAGTATTCACAGATAACAATAACAGTACAGATTCATTCAGGATCAATATTAATTTAACAGTTGAAAACAGTTCTTTAAATCCGCACATCCCAAAAATATCAAGAACAAATAATGTAAAACTTGACTGGTATGGAAATTCTGGTTCCCCTCTAACCAGCACTTATGATTTCAGTATACTGCAGCCACTGCTCAACATCACAAAGACAGTAACACCAAATCCTGCAAGGGGAAGACAGACAGTTACTGTACGTTTCAATGTTACCAATAATGGTCTATCACCAGCATATAACATAACAGTTAGTGATGTTCTTAACTCAACTGTATTCAACCTGTCAACAGTAAATGCGGTTACAACACCAGCAGGTTTCACATACAGCTACAGTAACGGTACAGTTGAATACAGAGGCGGCACAATAAATGCCAATCAAACGGTTATCTTCGAATTCAGTGTAGTGCTAAATGATAATATCCGATCAAATTCAACATTCCCCAACATCGTAAATTTAACATATGATTCATTAGACCCATCAACAACACCAGATGCAGATAAAAGGGTCTATAATACATATGCCACAACAACATTAAGAACAGTTGCACCAGCCATATCAAAGACTGTTAATGCAACATCAGAACCTGACTCCACAGGGAACAACGTGATCATAGGGGAAGTCGTAACCTACAGGATTGATATAACAATCCCCGCAGGTGTAACAGCTGATGTGACAGTAAGGGACCCCATAGATGCAAGGTACATTGAATACATAACAGGAAGATCACTCATAAGCAGAAGCAGTGGAAACATAACTTCAGATGTATTCACATTCACCCAGGCAGGACTGGGAAACTTTGAGAGCATAACAGAAACCGGGACAAACCCGCTGCTTTTCTACCTTGGAAATATCACAAACAACAATCCAACAGGTTCAAATGAGACAATAAGGCTCTTAATACAGGTTGTAGTTAAAAATAACGGCAACAACACTGCAGGAAGAACTATATCAAATACGGCCTACCTTGATTACAGGAACGATGCCGGAACTAATCTAAACACATCATCAACAGCCCCGGGTCTTACAGTGAGACTACCCTCCCTCTACGTTAACAAGACAAGCAACCAGACAGTAGTAGATGGTGGCGGATCAGTAAAATTCACCCTCACAATAGGTAACACCGCAGGGTCAAACGTAGCTCCACTTTATGATTTAAATGTCACAGACCTTCTGGATCCATGGTTCACGAACATAAGGGACATCACAGTAACAAAGAGTAACCCCTCAATAAACGTGACCTACAACCTGACAGGTAACAATTTAACGGCCTACATTGACCGTCTTCTCCAGGGGCAGAGTGTCAACATAACATTAACGGCAGACCTGCGGGAAGACACCATATTCGGTTCAAACATACCTAACACCCTGGAGGTCAGGGCTACAAGTCTCCCTGGACCCCAAGGAACCAATGACACCACTCCAGGATATCCAGGAACCGTAACCGGTGAAAGAACAGGGGAAGGTGGAATAAACAACCTAAGGGCGACATCAACCATAACAATAAACTCAACACCCCCTTCCATAAACAAATTATTCCTTGATAACTCGAGCCTTAAGGAAAGCCCAATAGGAAACACCCTGACACATAAGATGGTAATATGGATCCCCAAAGGTAGAACAGGGAACCTTACAGTCATGGATATGATACCTACTGGTTTAGAGGCATCAAACTTCACCTACCTCATTGATCCATCCGTCCAGGCACAGTACCCCGACCCCACACCTGTCAGAGCAGGAAACACCTGGACAATAAACTTCGGAGAAGTTAACGCAACAGTAGCCGGGACCATCACCATATATTATAATATAACGGTACTGAACATCACACAGAACATAAATAATGTAATACTTGTAAACAATGCAACCGTGACATACTACAATGGTACAGAGACCATAACAAGTCCATCCTCATCATCATCCGTAAAAATAGTGGAGCCAAAACTGGACATCCAGAAAACCGGAACCGCCAACCTTAACCTGGGGGAAACATGCACATGGATCATCAGGATAGGACACAATGCAACAAGCACATCAAATGCCTATGATATTACAGTTGAGGATATTATACCCTCTGGAATGAGTTATGCTGAAACAGTGTCAATTCCACCCGGATGGAGTCTGGTAATACAGCCAGATAGGGTAATATACAGGGGCTCTGCAATCAACCTTGGAGATAACGCCACCATAATCTTCACGACCATTGTCGCTAATGACACATCCCTCGCAGGAAGAAACCTCACAAACAGAGTAAATATTAGCTACACATCACTTCCCGGTGAAATAGCCGGGGAAAGGATCTACACCGGAACAGCAGTTGCCAACACCCACATACTTGGAACAGACCTCGAAATCAGAAAGAATGCAACCAGACAATCACCAAATTATGGTGAAACCATAACATACACTGTCCTGGTGAGGAATAATGGTCCTGACAGTGCAGTGAACGTCGTGGTGGAGGATAAACTACCCGCAGGAGTTGAATATCTGAGCCACACAACCTCAAGGGGAATATATGACCAGAATGCAGGGTTATGGAGTATAGGAAGCCTTAACCCATACGAGATGGTCACTCTGAACATAACGGTCCGCATCAACGCAACAGGGACTATAATAAATTATGCAAATGTTACAAGCAACACAGCAGACACGAACACCACAAACAACAATAACTCATTCGCACTGGAAATACCAAAGGCATCTGACCTGGCAGTTATAAAAACAGTTGACAGGTCAAGCCCCTACAATGGTGAAACCATAACATACACTGTCCTGGTGAGGAATAATGGTCCTGACAGTGCAGTGAACGTCGTGGTGGAGGACAGGCTACCTCATGGTCTTCTATTACAGTCCGTCACAGCCTCAAGGGGAACCTATAATTCGACAAGTGGTGTCTGGAGTGTTGGTGCTCTCAGCTACCTGGAAAATGCAACGCTGACAATAGTGGCAAGGGTTGTCTCAGATGGACTGATAACAAACGCTGCAAATGCAACATCAGAAAACTATGACCCTGCCCTGGAAAATAATAACGCGACAATTTATATAAACTCAATACCATCAGCTGACCTGAGGGTATTAAAGACGGTTAACAACTCAACACCCCTCTTTGGGGATTCAGTAACCTTCACGATAACAGTTGAGAACCTGGGACCAAGCAATGCGACAGGCGTAACCGTATCTGATGCACTTTCCCCAGGTCTTATTTACATTACCCATAACGCATCAAGGGGAACCTATAATTCGACAAGTGGTGTCTGGAGTGTTGGTGCTCTCAGCTACCTGGAAAATGCAACGCTGACAATAGTGGCAAGGGTTGTCTCAGATGGACTGATAACAAACGCTGCAAATGCAACATCAGAAAACTATGACCCTGCCCTGGAAAATAATAACGCGACAATTTATATAAACTCAATACCATCAGCTGACCTGAGGGTATTAAAGACGGTTAACAACTCAACACCCCTCTTTGGGGATTCAGTAACCTTCACGATAACAGTTGAGAACCTGGGACCAAGCAATGCGACAGGCGTAACCGTATCTGATGCACTTTCCCCAGGTCTTATTTACATTACCCATAACGCATCAAGGGGAACCTATAATTCGACAAGTGGTGTCTGGAGTGTTGGTGCTCTCAGCTACCTGGAAAATGCAACGCTGACAATAGTGGCAAGGGTTAATCAGACAGGAACCCTTTTCAACCTTGCAAATGTAAACGGAATGCAACACGACCCACAACCAGATAATAACAATGCAATAATAACTCTGAATTCACTCCCATCAACCGACCTTGCCATTACAAAGGTTGCCGATAAAAACAGGCTATACAATGGGGAATACCTCAACTTTACAATAACAGTGATAAATAATGGTCCGAACACGGCCACCTCTGTAAAAGTCTTTGATATAATACCCGCAGGTTTCTCCATTATATCCACTACATCCACCCAGGGGACATACAACGAATCAAATGGAACATGGTATATAGGTGCACTGGGAGTGGGTGAAAGCGCAACCCTAAGAATCTCAGTTAAGGCAATAAATGCAGGTTCATTTATAAATACGGCTGATGTATCAGGTGCTGAAACAGATACCGACATGTCAAATAACAGGGACAGTGCATCCATCTTAGTGGATCCTGCGGCGGATCTTGGAATTGTGAAGGTGGTTAATCAGACAACTGTCGACTACTTGGATACTGTTAAGTTCACCTTAACCGTAAGGAATCTTGGGCCTGACAATGCAACAGGAGTTAATGTGACGGATCAGCTGCCAAGTGGCCTGGAACTTTTAGGTTACTCTGCTTCGCAGGGAACATACGATAATGGGGTCTGGAGCGTCGGAGACCTTGCAAGTGGTGCCATAGCAACCCTTGACATCATAGCAAGGGTCACTGGAAGCAATGTCACCATAGTGAATGTGGCGAATGTTTCAAGCAGTACGCATGATCAGGATGTGGCGAATAACGTGGCTAATGTGACAATAAATGTTCCAGCTGCAGCAGATCTTGCCATAAACAAGACAGCTAATCAGACAACTGTCGACTACTTGGATACTGTTAAGTTCACCTTAACCGTAAGGAATCTTGGGCCTGACAATGCAACAGGAGTTAATGTGACGGATCAGCTGCCAAGTGGCCTGGAACTTTTAGGTTACTCTGCTTCGCAGGGAACATACGATAATGGGGTCTGGAGCGTCGGAGACCTTGCAAGTGGTGCCATAGCAACCCTTGACATCATAGCAAGGGTCACTGGAAGCAATGTCACCATAGTGAATGTGGCGAATGTTTCAAGCAGTACGCATGATCAGGATTCCTCTAACAATGTGGCTAATGTGACTTTGAAAGTTAATCCACGGGCCGAGCTTAACATAACTAAGAAGGCTGATAGGAGGGCCGTGCGTGTTGGACAGAACGTTAAATTCACATTAACAGTGATAAACAGTGGCCCTGACACTGCACTCAACACGACAGTCGTTGACAGGCTACCCGATTCAATGAGGTATGTTTCATCCAGTGCTACGGTTGGTTCATACAACCCGGTAACCGGCGTCTGGATGATAGGTGACCTGCCAGCGGGTTCAACAGCGGTCCTTGAAATAGTGGCCCAGATGATAAGGCGCGGCACATTCATCAACGTGGCAACGGTGAGCTCAGGCTCATCAAGCACAGGTAACAACACAACAGAGGTCGAAATTGAGGTCACAGAACCCTCACCGGGTCCAGGACCTTCACCAGGCAAGGTGCCGATGAAACCAACAGGAGCACCACTGGCTTTGCTGGTGTTGGGAATACTCCTTGTTGCAGCAGGATACTTTAAAAGAAATGGATAGGGGGTTTATACCCCATTCAAATTTTTTTAAGTTCAAATTTTTCCTTTTCAGTCTTTGACAGAACCTTTTCCATGTTCTGAGGGGACATACCTTCCATTACCCTCAAACACTTCCCCATCTCTCATGACAACCCTGCCCCTGACGATGGTCATGACTGGTGTGCCTGTGTAACTGAAACCCTCAAAGGGGGTGTAGTGGGCCTTACTATAGAACTCATCTGACCTGATCCTGCCAGTTCCTTTAAGATCAACTATGGTAAAATCGGCATCCATGCCCTCACTTATCCTCCCCTTGGACCTCAAACCGAAGATTCTTGCAGGCTCCTCTGCAAGCATCCTTCGTATGGTGGAAAGGGACATCCTCCCCTCGGAGACGAGGGTGAGCAACAGTTTAAGTACAACCTCAAGGTTGGGGATCCCTGGCGGCGCGTCCCAGACACCCTTCCTCTTTTCCTCGATACCGTGGGGGGCATGATCGGTTCCGATGGCATTGATCCTATCAAGGAATTCAGGATAAACCCGGCTCTCAGGCGGCCTCAGGGGCGGATTTGTTTTCACCATTGTCCCAAATCTTCTAAAGGCCCCTGAATCAAGCAGAAGGTGGTGTGGTGTGACCTCACATGTCACGTACTCCCTGAAGGGTTCAACAAGCTGAAGGGCCTTCACTGTGCTCAGATGACAGATGTGCACAGGGTGTTCATGGTGAATGGATAATGCCAGAACCTCGGCCACAGAGACCTCCTCTGCAAGGGGAGGTCTTGCAAGGGCATAGGCGGAGGGATCACTCCTATCCTTTAACTCCTTCATGGATTCCATGATCACATCCCTGTTCTCGCAGTGCACGGTGACCGGCACCGGGGATGATAGATTCTTAAGCTCTCTGAAGAGCCCGTCAACTGCACTGATCCCTGTGAGGTCCATGAATACCTTGAAGGAGGCCGGCATGAACTTGAGGATATCTTTCACGTCTGAAACACTTCTGAAACCGGCGTGTAGCCCAAAATCAACAGCACTCTTCCTTTCACCAATCCTTATCTTCCTCTGGAATTCAGCAGCATTATCTGTCGGGGGAACCGTGTTTGGCATTTCAAGGACTGTGGCAAAGCCTCCATGGGCAGCCGCCATTGAACCAGTCCTGAAGTCCTCCTTGTACTTCAGTCCAGGGTCCCTGAAATGCACGTGGGAGTCGATGAGTCCTGGGAGCACGAAGTAGCCCTTCAGGTCAATCCTCTCTGAAGCATCAATCCTTCCACGGGATATCTGCACTATCTTCCCATCATCCACCCCTATATTCACGGTGAGGTCCCTGTTAACCCTGCAGTTCTCAAGTGAAAGATCAAACATTCCGACACCATCCATTCATCTAGAAGTAACCTTATTTATCTCCCAGCAAGATTAATATTATGCCATCGGAATCCTTTCTGAGGAACATCATGGAAAGGGACATTCAGATAATTAAGAACGACGCGGAGGCACTGCCTGAGTACGGTGACCACGCTACTGAACCTGAAATCATAGCAGACTTTACAGAGTATTCTCCCTTCCACATGGGACACAGGCACTGCATGATGGAGGCAAAGAGGAGGGTGCCTGGAGGAATCTTCGTTGCAGTGATACCCGGCCCCCTTGAACGTAACGGGAGGGGTTTGCCCTACATAATGACCAGGGAGGCGAGGGCAGCAATAGCCATACGTGCAGGTGCAGACATAGCCGTAGAAGGTCCACCCATGGGTGTTATGGGGTCAGGACAGTACTCACTGTGCCTTGCAGGGATGTTCAGGGCCCTGGACGCCGACTGGATACCCAGGGGCTACCGGCCCACACCAGGATTTGATGAGGTGTTAAGGAGGATAAATGGGGGGCACAGGGTTGTCCCGAGGCCCCACAGGATCGTGGACCTTGAGACAGGAGAAACAGTCATGGAGGGTCCCCTCGAGGAGGACAACTATGTCATCACATCACTCTCAAGGGCCATGGGTAAGACTGGTTTTGACTTCAGGGGGAAGTTCATATTCGTGGAGAGGATAGGTGGTGTGAGCGGTACCGAGATACGGAGGGCGGTCTCTGATGGGGACCTTCAGAGGGTATCGGGCATGTTACCCGAGGAGACCCTTGAAGTCCTCAGGGAAGAGATTGAAGCTGGAAGGGCACCCCTCCATGAGATGCGCCTTGAGGATGAGATAATCAGAAACGCCAGTGAAACCGGCCTGGACGAACTAATGGACCTTAACCTCATCGATGAGGTCACAGCATCCGCCATCATCAGGGGAAGACCCTACACGACACTCAGGGAGGTTGAGGAGGCCATACCATCATCCTTCAGCAGACACCACAGGCAGCGCATACTCTCTGTCCTTGAGGCAAAGATTCATAAGGGACCGGTCCATAAATATATAGAAAATTATCCATCAGTAATTCGAATTCTTGGATTTAAGGATAAACAGATCCTGAAAGAATTTAAAGATAGAATACCACACAGGAGGCTAGAGATATGGCAGTGAATAAAGGAGACTTTATAAAAATAGAGTTCACAGGTAAGGTCAAGGAGACCGGTGAGGTCTTTGACACAACATACGAGGAGGTTGCCAGGGAAGCAGGGCTCGGCATAAAGAAGATATTCGGCCCCATACCCGTTGTTGTTGGCGGCGGACACCTCATAAAGGGACTCGATGAGGCTGTAATCGGAATGGAGGAAGGCGAGGAGAAACACGTTGAGATTGAACCCGAGGATGCCTTCGGTAACAGGGACCCCAAACTTGTCCAGCTCATACCAATGGGCGAGTTCAAAAGGCAGGGCATAAAGCCATACCCTGGAATGACACTCACAGTTGAGGGACATGAGGGCAGGGTCCTCAACGTTTCAGGCGGCCGTGTGAGGGTCGACTTCAACCATGAACTGGCAGGGAAAACCCTTGAATACGATTTAAAGGTTAAGGAGATAATCACCGATGATGCTGAAAAGGTGAAGAGCATGATCCAGCTCCACTACCCCTCCCAGAACATGGACATAGACAAGACAGAGGTTAAAATAGAGGACGGGAAGGTTATAATACATATGGATGAGATGACCCGCTTCGATAACAGGTCCTACATGGACGTGACCCTTGCAAGGTTCAGGATAGCCCGTGACATCTGGGAGAACATCGAGGGTGTTGAGAAGGTCGAATTCGCAGATGTCTTCGAAAAGAGGGACATGGAACCCGAGGAAGAGGAAGATGTTGAGGATGCGGGGGAGGAGTAATTCCCTCATACCTCTAATCTGTTTTTGACCTACTCAGAGTCACCAACTTTATTATATTTCCACAAACATGACTCAATACATGGATCCAGAAGGAGATGCACTTAGGATAGCACTCTACTATGCCTCTTCAGCATAATCTGGATTCTATCCTCTGATTATCTGATTTTTCAACCCCTCATTTATTGCGGATATCTCGATTATCAAGGGTTCACTCTTCATAATTTTAACGTCTTTACTTCTCTACTTTCTCCTCAGGTTATACCTCAGATCCCTCACTGATAAGGAGAGGGCACTGAGGATCAGCGAGCATAAGTTCCGCTCACTCTTCATGGAACTCCCTGTGGGAGTGGTCCTCATGGACACCTCTGGCAGAATACTTGAATCCAACCCTGCCATGGGGCGGGTCCATGGTGATTCCCTGGATGCCATGCTGATTGGTGATATCCACCCGGACCTCGAACCAGGCCCTGACAGGGAATTCGTGGTAAGGATGGAGGGAAGGTGGCTCCGTGTGGTCATCGCCAGAATCGAGGGCGGATTCCTTGGAATCTTCGAGGACCTCACCGATATAAAGAATTCAGAGGAGGCCCCTTGAGGCCAACAGAACGCTCCTTGCAGAACTCCATCACTGTGTCAAGAATAACCTGCAGGTAATATCCAGTCTGATAAACATCCAGTCCTCCAAAATGAGCCGGGAGCACGCTGAGATCATGAGGAGTCTTCAGCTGAGGATAAAGTCCATTGCAGTGATCCATGAGATGCTTCTATCCAGCCCCGATTCCAGCAGTATCAGCTTCGCGTCCCATGTCTCAGGCCTCACAGGCTACCTCCGTGACATGTATCAATCAGCCGCTGAATTTGAGGTTGATGTGCCTGATGTGGAATTCAATATTGAGACTGCCGCCCCCTGGGCTTCATAGTGGGCGAACTTGTATCCAACAGCCTCAGGCATGCCTTTACCGATGGTGGAACCATCAAAATTCCCTTGAGGCCCTTGATGATGGATTCCTCCTGGTGGTGGCTGATAATGGGAGGGGGCTCCCTGATAATTTCAGCATTGAAGAATCAGGGGGTATCGGGCTTGAGCTTGTTAAGAATCTGGTGGGCCAGCTGGAGGGGAGTATTGACTACCACTCAAATGACTGGACAACCTTTACGGTTGAGTTCAGGGAGCTTAAGTATCCGGAGAGGCTTGAGGGTATGGTTTGAGACTTTTCTGACTCCTATTCCAGTGGTTTTAGATGTTACCTGATAGGAATCTTATTATCCTTTCAGGGTCATTCATGAGTATCCTCATGACGTTCTCAGCGCTGCCATAGTATGGTGCAAGGTATACCGTGTAGATCAGGTAGGATACCACTGCAAGGACAGCGAGGATTATGAGGAGGGCTATGAGGATTTTAGCCCCCAGACCCATCCCCTTCCCTTTCACGGTTTCTCCAGATCTTTCCTGGAACAGTTTATCTGCGCAGCTCTGGCAGTAATTCCTGCCGGCAAGTTTAAGGCGGCACTCCTCGCAGAGTATCCTCCCGCAGATTATACATGAGGCCACACCCTCACGTTCAGGGTGCTTATCGCAGTTCAATGGATCACCCTCCTTCACTCCTGGCGTGGCCAGGTTATGATTCTGGGGTTCTCAACTCCTTCAACACGTTCCCCTATGAATTCTGGCCAGTTATCTGTTTCAAAGCCCTTCTGGGCCAGGAAACCGTATATCCACCTGGAAAGTCCTATCCCGGTACATCCGGTCCAGATGTTATGGTTACGGGCCTCCCTTATTGAGAATCCCTCAATGAAGTGTGTACCATGGACGTTGGCAGATACAACTGCAACCCCCTTCTCCCGGCCAGGGAGTGAGAGCCTCATCTCATACTTTGGAACATCAGGGAACTCTATCCCCCTCTCCTCAACCTTCCGGCCCTCCAGGTAGAAGGGGTCATCACCCACCTCTGTGTACCATTCGAGTTCCAGTTCATCGGCGGCATCATGTGATAGTTCAACTGTCCTATCACGGATATCCTCTGTCTCTCCTGGTTCGGCGAGCCATACAAGCTCTATCCTCTGGAATTCATGGACCCTGTCAAGGCCCTTGGCACCCCCTGCCTCCCACCTGTAGGTCCAGCCGCTTCTGTCAAAGAACTTTATTGGGAGGTCATCAGCACCCACGACCTCATGTGAGAGGAACTGGTAGAAGGGTTCGCACTGGGCAGGGGCTATAACATAACCGGGGTCCTTTATTCCCCTCTTAAGCAGATCCATGGGCACTTCCCTGTTTATGATGAGCTCATTTTTGAACTCCTCAAAGGTCTCAGGGTCCCTGCTCGGGGCGCTGCAGTAGTACATACCCTCAGGAAGGCCCTCAAGGTATCTCATCCGATTCATGATGTCGAGGGGTATGAGTTTGGGGAAGAGGCACTCAACAAATCCCAGGGGCTTCACAATCCTTTCAATGAGGAAGTCCTCCAGTGCCCGGTGGAGGGCGGTTATCTTTGGACCGTAGAACCACTGCCCCCTTCCAGGGAACTTCTTAACCCACCCAAGGCGCATGGCCTCCTCTGTGGGGTCACCATCAAAGAGGAACTCCCTCTTTTTGCTTCTTGCGATTATCTCACCAGGTGTTGCCCTTGTCACCTGGACGGTGAGGTCCTCTGATGATTCAACAAGGGTCCTGGCGTGCTTCACCACACGGTCAACAACGTGTTTTCTCAGGTCTGATTCATCGAGTGGCTGGAATTTAACTCTTATGGTGCCATCTGAGACTTTAGCGTCCTCCACGAAGGGCAGTTCAGCCAGTCCAGGTATCTCTGATACCCCTGGGGCCTCCATTTCCATGGTGTAATCGGTGACTGATATCCCCCTAACACCCACCCTGTACCTTGGCCCGAGCAGCTGCCCAAGGGGTTTCTTGAGCCTGAGGAGGCCATCATGGGCCCTGACCCGTCTACCTGATTCCATCTCAATGTGTAGGGTGTCACCTTCAAGTTTCCAGGATTTTATATGGGTTGCTTCATGTTCCTGGCCCTCCGGAACTCCCCTGCGCAGGATGTCTGTTTCTGCTTCATTGAAGAATTTCTCCAGCTCATCTTCTATACCCTGAACATCTTTACTGAGTTTTATTATTCCCTTGAGTTTGAATTTCATCTGATCACCGTTCATCTTCATTTAGAGTCATTCAATCATCATCAGCTTTCATCATCTTCTCAACCACCATTTCAGAGAATATAAGGTCGTCCGCAGTGTTGAGGGCGGTGCCAATGGAGTCCGCCTCTGTGGTGAACCTGACCTCTGAGCCCTGAATCTCAGATTCAACAAATGATCTGTTATCCGGTTCAAGGGCCCTTTTTATGATCTCGGCCTCCTCCCGGGATTCGTATTCTGCTGTTATTGTTATGGATATCCTGATCTTATTTCTCTGTCTGTCAGAGGGATTTACTTCCTGTTTCATTTCATTCCACCCCCATGTGGAGGGAGAGTATCCTCTCTGATATGCTCCTTATGGCCCTCAGTGCCTCTGAATCCGGGTACATCATCAGGGGCTCCCCCCTCATGTCTGCCTCTATAACCTTTTCGTCCCTTGGCACCGATCCAAGGACCTCCAGGTTAAGGGATGAGAGTCTCTCTCTCATGAATTCCTCCTCATGGATATCTGAGACCTTGTTTATTATGGCCATTATCCTCTGCACTCCAATGTCTCCTGCCAGCTTCTTTATCCTTTCAGCGGTTTCAAGTGATTTTAGGCCGGGCTCCACCACAACCAGCATGAGGTCCACGGATTCAGCGGTCCTCCTTCCGAGGTGCTCTATCCCGGCCTCCATGTCCAGTATAACCATCTCATCCTTCCTGAGTATCAGGTGCCTCAGGAGGGCCTTGAGGAGCACCGAGGCCGGGCAGACGCATCCTTCACCTCCATGTTCAACGGTACCCATAACCATGACCCTGAGGCCGGGGCGGAGGGGATGCTCGATTGACAGGGAATCCGGGAGGTCACTTATTCTCGGGTTTAGCTTGAAGACCTCACCGAAGGATGAGCCCGGCTCAGCACCTGTCCTCTCCCTTATAACATCCTTCATCCTTGATATAGGCTCCATGTCCCCGCTTATCCCTATGCTGGATGCCAGGTTCATATCAGGGTCAGCGTCTATGGCGAAGACATGGAAGTTCTCTGAGAATATGCAGGCCAGGGTTCCGGCTATGGTTGTCTTGCCGACCCCACCCTTACCTGTTATGGCTATCTTCATGATGACACCATGGAAACTTTTAAAAACCATCCCTGCTAATTATATGTATCCTTATATTCAGGTTAAATCTATTAACTCTTTGCTGTCCAAGACAATATTTATTAATGGTTACCGAGATACTCATTTCATAGTTATTCTCATAGGATCACAGGAGGATTATTTATGGTTCGTGCATACACAAGAAGAGAGTATATCAAGAAGATCCCAGGTTCAAAGATCGTTCAATATGATATGGGTAACCTCTCAGCTGAATTCCCAATTTCACTGAGCGTGGCCGTCAAGGCACCCACCCAGATAACCCACAACGCCCTCGAGGCTGCCAGGATAGCCTCCAACCGTTATATGCAGAGGAGGGCTGGTAGGATGGGTTATCACCTGAAGATAAGGGTTTACCCGCACCACATTGTACGTGAAAACCCGATGGCAACAGGTGCCGGGGCTGACCGTGTACAGGACGGTATGAGGAAGGCCTTCGGTAAACCTGTAAGTACCGTGGCACTTGTCAAGAAGAACCAAAAGATAATTACAATTGAAACGAACAAGAAAAACTTCAAGGATGCCAAGGAGGCCCTCAGAAGGGCTGCCATGAAGTTCCCGGTTCCATGCAGGATCGTCATTGACAGGGGCGAGGAACTGATTAAATAAACATCTAATTCTTTAATTTAATCAATCACACAGCTAGTCCAGGGGATAAAATGGTTAAGTATGTGGCGTTTTTTGAGGAACTCGGTAAGGATGACGTGGGAATAGCCGGTGGAAAGGGGGCCAACCTGGGTGAACTGACCCAGGCAGGTATACCCGTCCCCCCGGGGTTCGTGGTAACAGCGGCGACCTATAACAAGTTCATGACAGACACCGGACTGCAGCCGGTGGTCATGGAGATGCTTGAAAACCTTGACGTCAACGATACAAAGGAACTCCAGAGGGTTTCAGCTGAGATAAAGGACATAATAACATCAACTGAGGTACCTGAGGATATACAGACACTCATAATAGAGTCCTACAATGCACTATGCCAGAGGATAGGAAGGGATGATGTATACGTCGCCATACGTTCCTCAGCCACGGCAGAGGACCTCCCTGAGGCATCCTTCGCGGGTCAGCAGGACACCTTCCTCAACATCAGGGGCGCCGAGGATGTCCTGGATTACGTCAGGAGGTGCTGGGCATCCCTCTTTGAGGCCAGGGCCATCTTCTACAGGGAGGAGAACAACTTCGACCACTCAAAGGTTTACATAGCAGTTGTTGTCCAGGAGATGGTGGACGCAGAGAAGGCCGGAGTCATGTTCACGGTCCACCCCTCAACAGGTGAGGACAGGATACTCATAGAGGGGTCATGGGGCCTTGGAGAGGCTGTTGTGTCCGGTTCAGTGACACCCGACACCTACTGGGTTGATAAGGGAACAGGTAAGCTCCTTGAACTCACGGTAGGTGAGAAGAACATAATGTTCACCCGGGAGGATGGTAGAACAGTCAAGAAGGAGGTCCCCCCTGAACTTCGCAACAAACGTGTTCTCTCTGACGAGGAGATAGCAGCCCTTGCAGAGATGGGTAGAAGGATACAGGAGCATTATGGCTCACCACAGGACACAGAATGGGCCATAATGGATGGAGAGGTTTACATGCTCCAGTCAAGGCCGATAACAACCCTGGGAGAGGCAACCGAGGAGACTGAGGTCAAGTCCAGGGAGGTCCTGGTTAAGGGTCTCGGTGCAAGCCCGGGCCTGGCATCAGGTAAGGTCAAGATAATCAGGGAGATCCATGAACTGGACAAGATACAGACCGGTGACATCCTGGTCACGGTCATGACAACACCTGACATGGTGCCTGCCATGAAGAGGGCCAGCGGTATAATAACCGATGAGGGAGGAGTCACATGCCACGCCGCCATAGTGTCCCGTGAACTAGGAATACCCTGCGTCGTGGGTACAGGAAATGCAACTGAAGTCCTCAGGGAGAACCAGGTCGTCAGCATAGACGGTAACAGGGGACTGGTATATGAGGGTAGCGTAATTGAGGAGGAGAAGAAGGAGGCTGAGGCCGAGACAGTCACTGTGGAGTCACCACTCCTAACCGTCACCGAGGTCAAGGTCAACGTCAGCATGCCAGAGGCTGCCAGGAAGGCAGCAGCCACAGGAGCCGACGGTGTTGGGCTTCTCAGGACAGAGCATATGATGTTAACCACGGGGGTGCACCCCAGGAAGTTTATTGAGGAGGGCAGAGAGGATGAACTCGTTAAAATCCTCGCAGAGAACATCCTGAAGGTTGCAGACGAGTTCTACCCAAGACCTGTATGGTACAGGACCCTGGACGCACCCACAGATGAATTCAAGACCCTTGAGGGTGGTGAAAACGAGCCCTACGAGCACAACCCGATGCTGGGATGGAGGGGCATACGCAGGGAACTCGATGAACCCGAGATCCTGAGGGCAGAGTTCAGGGCGATAAAGAAACTCCATGAGCAGGGTTACACAAACATAGGTATAATGATACCACTGGTACAGCACCCCGATGAACTCAGAAAGGCCAAGATGATCGCCGAGGAGGCCGGCCTTAAACCCCACAGGGACGTTGAATTCGGTATAATGGTCGAAACACCTGCAGCGGCCCTTATAATTGAGGATTTCATTGAGGAGGGAATTGACTTCGTGAGCTTCGGAACCAATGACCTCACCCAGTACACCCTCGCCATAGACAGGAACAATGAACACGTGGCAGACCTCTACACCGAGGGACACCCGGCTGTCCTCAAACTCATCGAGAGGGTTATAATGAAATGCAACGAGGCAGGTGTCAGGACAAGTATCTGCGGCCAGGCAGGAAGCATTCCAAGGATAGTTGAGAAACTTGTGGAACTTGGAATAAGCAGTGTATCCGCAAACACCGACGCTGTCGCAGAGGTGAGGAAAACCGTTGCAAGGGCAGAGCAGAGACTCCTCCTCAAGGCCGCACGGAAACTCCTCTAGAACTACTTTTTTTTGGGCGTAAAAATGGATGAAAAGGGCCTACCCGAGGAAAAGGTACTTGAACTTCTCGCTGAATTCCAGAGTAGGGATATGACCTACACCTCAGGAAGAATCCTCGGGTCCATGTGCACATCATCCCACCCCCTCGCCAGGAGGGTGTACTGTGACTTCCTCGAGTCCAACCTGGGGGACCCCGGACTCTTCAGGGGCACCAGGGAACTTGAATCCATGGTGATAGGGATGCTCGGGGACCTCCTCTCAGAGCCCGCCGCAGCCGGCCACATAATAACAGGCGGTACCGAGGCGAACCTCATGGCAATGAGGGCAGCCAGAAACATGGCCGGGGCTGAAAAACCTGAGATAATAGTCCCTAAATCAGCCCACTTTTCCTTCAGAAAGGCGGCGGATATCCTGGGAATCAGACTCAGGGAGGCTGAACTGGACCATGAATACAGGGTAGACCTTGAATCAGTGAGAAAACTCATATCAGGAAACACAGTGGCCGTTGTTGGAGTCGCAGGGACAACAGAACTTGGCAGGATAGACCCTGTTGAGGAGCTATCAGAAATTTGCCTTGAGGAGGGCATACACCTCCACGTTGACGCAGCCTTCGGGGGCTTCATAATACCCTTCCTGAGGGAAACCGGCGCTGAACTACCTGAATTTGATTTTAAACTTCAGGGGGTCTCATCCATAACAGTGGATCCACACAAGATGGGCCTGGCCCCCATCCCCAGTGGATGCATACTCTTCAGGGACGCCTCCTACCTGGATGCCATGAGCATAGAGACACCCTACCTCACAGAGAAGCAGCAGTCAACCATAGTGGGCACCAGGACCGGGGCTTCGGCCGCCGCAACCTGGGCGGTCATGAAACACATGGGCCGTGAGGGCTACCGTGAACTCGCCCTCAGGGTGATGGGTGTAACCCGCAGACTCAGGGACGGACTGGTGGAACTGGACTACCAGCTCGTGGTGGAACCCGAACTCAATATAGTGGCCTTCAACCATCCCTCAATTGGGCCCCATGAACTGGCATCCAGACTCGAGGAGATGGGATGGGCAGTATCGGTCTCATCATGCCCGCCAGCCATAAGGGTTGTCCTCATGCCACATATAGGTGAGGAACACATCGAAATGCTGCTCAGGGACCTGGAGGGTCTGATGCGGGACACCCCTCAGGGAGTCAGAGGTTGATACCATGATCAGGATAGAGTTACCAGCAACAGGAGAGGAGATAAGAAAACTCAGGGTCGGTGACAGGGTGGTAATGGATGGTATCATCTACACTGGAAGGGACGCGGCCCTCCCAAAACTCGTTAAGGCCCTGAAAGCTGGAGAGGAGCCCATCAACGTCATGGGCGCCGCCATAATGCACACGGCCGTAAGTCCAGCGGGTATAGCCCCCACAAGCAGCAACAAGGAGGACATAGAGGAGAGCATACCCTACCTTGCATCGAGGGGTGTGCTTGTCCACATAGGCAAAGGAAAACTTGGAGATGAGACGGTAAGGGCACTCCATGAGGCTGGAGCAGTCTTCATAGTAACACCACCCACAGCAGCCCTGCTCACAAGCAGGGTTAAATCGATGAGGGTGGCTGCCTTTGAGGAGGAGGGCATGGAGGCCATCTTTGAACTCCGAGTTAAGGACATACCAGGTATCGTTGCAGCGGCCGGGGGAAAATCCATCTATGGCTGAGCCGGGTTCTGCTTTCTGATTTCATGTTTTTGTTGGATTTATGGACGTTTTTTATCCATGCTCTGACGTTCCTCCTGCTGTGAACATGCACAGGTATGAAGCTCCGCCACATTCCTGATCCATTTGCCCCACAGCCTTTTATTGCCTGGACATCAGGCCACCACCATCCCATTTTCACGGTTTATGCATCTTCAGAGAGTATTACCAGTTTATGCCTAATCGGAGGGCCTCCCGAAGGCCAGATCCCCGGCATCCCCGAGTCCAGGGACTATGTAGCCCATGTCATTAACCTCCTCCTCAACACCACATGTGTAGACATCCACACCCCTTTCAAGGACCCTTTCAAGGCCCATCCTTGAGGATATTATGTTGAAGACCACGGTCCTTGCAGGGGAGCCGTAGGCCTCGAGGGCATCAAGGATGCCCATCATGGTGTTCCCGGTTGCGAGCATGGGGTCCGCTATCACCATTATCTTATCATCAAGCTCCGGGACCCTGATGTAGTCTATTGAGACCCTGAATGGGGGGTCATCGGACCTCCTGGCACCGATAATACCGTGTCCTGCCTCAGGGAAGACCTTCATCACCCCCTCTGTAAAGGGCAGTGAGGCCCTGAGGATGCTAAGAATAACTATCCTGTCCCTGTCGGTTATCTCAACACCACCCGCAGTGCCAAGGGGGGTTTCAACCTCCACTTCACGCCATTGCAGGGTATCTGCGAATTCGTAGGCCATGTAGCGGCCTATATCAGACACTCCCCTCCTGAAACTGGCAGGATCTATCCCCCTCTGCCTTATAGTGGTGAGCTTCTCCCTGACTATCAGGTTATCAATCACCCTCAGCATTACCATCACCCCCATCCACACCTGATCCTCCATGGGTCTCCCTGAGCATTTTACCCCTCGCCTGGGGTATCACCTCTATACTGGCATCCTCAAATTTAAGGTCAAATTCAGCCCCATCAAGGAGCATGTGCATGAACACAGCCAGGGAGGAGACCTCAGAGTGTGGCTGATTGGTCACCCCAACGTTGTAGTCTGCAAGACTGTAGACCTTCCCGGGGACCCTTGCACCCCCCACAACAATGAGCTTATCCCTTCCGTTATCCCTTATCCCGGGCACGACGTCCCTGGCAGGTAAACCGTACATGGTGAGGTGTATGACCTCCCCTCCCCCCTCCTTCCAGGACTCTATGACACCCTGCCAGTTCCTGCGGTAGACCACACTGAAGGGCCCACCCCATCTTCTGACAACATCCTCAACGCCCTCCATGAGCTTAGGGTCCTCCTCACCACTGAGTATAACCTCCGAGGCGCCGAAGGCCCTCGCAGTGAGGCAGACATGTGTCGTAATGCGCGCATCCCTTGATGGCCTGTGGCCAAGCCTTAAAACCTTCACATCCATTATCTGACCTCCATCTCCTTAAATACAATTCTTCGCATCCCGCGGATTTACACCCATTTATCTTTAGTTTGAGTCCAGGATTTTTAGCATCTCCTGGATGGACACTTATCTGTTCTACACCCCTAATCTGATGGCTGCAAGGAGGCCAAGGAGGGACATCATCCTCCCCATCTCATTTGAGGCCCCCAGAACGTCACCAGTACTCCAGTAGAAGTTCCTCCTGGCAACAAGGCCAATGAAAATCCCTGAAATGACAGCGACAGCAACGGCAACAGCACCCGGAACCCCCACAAGGATGTATGCGACAGCGGCCCAGAAAATCCATACGATGGCGATGAGGGGATTTCTGGCCGCCAATATGAAGTGCCTCCCTGTCCCGCTGTCAAGGGGCCTTGATACAAGGGCGCAGCCCGTGAGGCACACCTTGGCCGAGAACTCTCCTATGAGGAGCCCCTGAAACAGCATAGCATGTGGAAGGGAGTAAACAGCGGCTATCGTGGTGGATGATACCAGGACAAGGAGTCCAAGGCCTCCTGTACCTATCCTGGAGTCCCTCATTATCTCTATCTTCCTCTCGAAGCTCCCATGGGACATGAGGGCGTCGCCCATATCTATCAGGCCATCCAGGTGGTGGAAACCTGTGAACCAGATGGAGAATCCATAGGCAACACAGGCGACAGCTGCCCCGGGGAGCAGCAGAGAGGTAACAAGAGCTACCGAGCCTGCAGCCACCCCTATTAGGGCACCCACCAGCGGCCAGTGAAGTGTTAATGAAGCTATATCCTCAACGGTGGCATCTGATCTCAGGGGCACAATCGTTGAGAAGGATATAAGTCCCCTGAGCTTCCCGGTGAACCTCATCCAGGGGCACCCCTGACTGAGCGGATCCCAGCTGACCTCTCTGTCCTCACATGACCACCCCCCATCACTCAAAGATCCGTGACATGCAGCCGGCTATGAGGCCCGCAACGGCGTCATCAACCATGGGGCCCAGTTCACCGAGGATGCCAGGTTTTTCCTCATCATACCTTTTGAAGTTGAATATCGCCTTTGTACCTGCCACCTGGTTGGCAAGCGCCATACCCAGGACCTCATCACTGTAGAGGTAGGCTGGGTCATCCCGCAGGTCCACACCGAGGACCCTCCTGTTTTCTATGTCCCCTTCAAGGTGCAGTGCGGCTGCAAGGAGGGCCCTGACATTGAGGTCACCGAGGGCCCTCCTTATCTCTGACCTCAGCCGGTCCCTGAGATCCACTGTGGCATCAACGCCAACCAGCAGTTCCATACCAGCCTCCACCATACCGTCAATTGTGACCCCACGGGCCTCAAGGAGCTCCTCAACCCCTGGCCCGTCGAGTAGTACGCCCCGGAGGGAGCGCCTGATAGCCCCCCTTATGGAATCCTCACCGGGCCATCCATCACCTGGGAGTGCCACGACCCTCACCTGCGGCCTCATCATCTCAGTGAGGATCCCGGTGGTGCATGATACCTCCTCCACACTGATCCTCAGGGCTTCAGGTATCCGGTCACCGCATGGCTCCCCCAGGATTAACAGGACATCCACCCGTTTCCCTGCCGAGGAGAATGCCACCGCATCACCGGCCCTCACCATGCAGTGGGCCCCCGGGAGTTCATGGCGGACCTCATCCTCAATGCTGATGCTTGAATCTGCAGTAACAAGTCCTGAATCTGCCCTCACAATCACATGATTCTCTTCAACCAGAATTTCTGCACCGTTAAGATTCACTTTCTCCTTCAATGAATTCACCTTCACATGCAACAGTCGTATGGATTTCAGAACACTGTCCCCCTCTCATCAGATTTATTATCTACACACCACATATCTATATAGGGTGATATTAATGAAGGTGCATCTACGGGTATTCATTGAGGTTGAGAACCTTGGCCGTGTAATGAACATACTGGCCGATGAGGGTGTCACAGGCTTCTACATAGTGGAGTACAAGGGCGTCTCTCCAACAGAATGGAAGGGATTCTCAGTCAAGGAGGACCCCAGGTCAGCGATTTCCCTTATACGCGATTATGCAAGGGACGCAATCCTTGTATGCTCCGTGGTTGATGAGGAACTTGTTGAACCAATAATAAGGAGGTTCAGCGAGGAGCTGGCCGGTGAGAAGTACACCATAATAGAGATACCCATAAGAAGGATAATAGTGAACTCCCCCCAAGAGTGAATCCACGCGGTGCTTTGATGGTAACGGTCATAGACCCCCAGCTTGCAGGGGTATCCGGTAACATGATGGTGGGCGCCCTCATAGACCTCGGGGCCCACCCTGAGAGGACAGCTGAGGTCATGGAGGATGCCGCGTCCCACTTTGGAGGCGCAGATGTGGATGTATCTGAGGTTAAAAGAGCTGGCATCAGGGCAACATACGTCGATGTGAGGGCTGATGAATCACTCAGCATAGGATACATGGAGTTCCTCAAACTCCTTGAGAGGATCAGCCACCCCGCCCTGGATGATGAGATGCTTTCAATGGCGAGGGCCGTCTTCCACACCATAGCACAGGCGGAGGCCTCTGTCCACGGGGTGAGACTGGATGATGTCCACTTCCATGAGGTGGGAGCTGCAGATGCAGTTGCAGATGTCATGGGGGCAGTGTTCGCATACTTCGACCTTAACCTTCACAGGGATGATGTTTACACCCTCCCGGTTGCAGTTGGGGGAGGACTGGTGAGGGGCGCCCATGGACTCACACCTGTCCCTGCGCCGGCCACAACAGAGATACTCAGGGGATTTCCTGTAACCGGGGGCCCATCAGAGTTTGAACTTGCAACGCCAACCGGCTCTGCGCTCCTGGTGAACATGGTAAGGGGGCACCGAAGGTTCTTCCCGCCAATGGAGATTCAGGCAGCTGGCTACGGGGCAGGGACCATGGACCCGGAATTCCCCAACATACTCAGGATAGTCAGGGGCTCAGAGGCGGTCCCCCATGACAGGGTGGTTCTCCTTGAGACCAACGTGGACCACCTCAGCGGGGAGGTCCTTGGGAACATCTTCGAGAGGCTCATGGACGCCGGGGCACTGGACGTGACCCTCACCCCAGTCATAATGAAGAAGAACAGGCCCGGGCAGCTTATAAGGGTTATATGCCGGGAAAACGAGTATGAGGGGGTCCTTAGAAGCATCTTCTCAGAGACAGGGACCCTCGGTGTCAGGATATTCCCCCAGGTCCACAGGGGAGTCCTTGAGAGGAGGGTCATGGAGGCCCAGGTTGATATCAAGGGCCGCAGGACGGCAAGGTTCAAGGTGGGCCTCATGGGTTCACGTGTCCTGAATGCACGGATAGAATACGAGGATGCCCGGAGGATATCACTTGAGACGGGTATACCACTCAGGGATGTTATTGAAATGGCTGAGAAACAGTTCAGGGACCTAAAGTTAAATGATAGTCCAGAGGATGATTTAGCGGAGGACTGAAATGAGGGCAATAAGCATACTATCAGGGGGTATGGACTCAGCGGTTGCAACGGCGCTCCTGATGGAGGAATATGAGATCCACGCCATCACCTTTAATTATGGCCAGAGGAGTGCCAGGATGGAGATTGAATATTCGAGGAGACTATCAGAGCACCTTGGAATTGAACACAGGACACTGGACCTCCAGTGGCTTGGAGGACTTGGAGGCTCGGTGCTCACGGCTGGAGGGGATATACCATCCCCATCTGACCTGGATGACACCCTTGAGTGCCTTGAGACAGCAAGGAAGGTCTGGGTACCCGGGAGGAACCTGGTATTCACATCCATAGGGGTCTCCTTCGCCGAGGCCATGAAGGCCAGTGCAGTTATTGTTGGCTGGGATCGGGAGGAGGCTGAGACCTTCCCTGATAACTCTGAGGAGTTCCTTGATGCATTCAACAGGCTCCTGGAGGTGGGCACCCTGGATGGTGTGAGGGTGGAGGCACCGCTGATTGGAATGACCAAGAGGGAGATAGTTGAGGCTGGATCTGATCTCGGATTACCCTTCGAGTTAACATACTCATGCTACGCTGGAGGCAGGGTTCACTGTGGAGTCTGCGAGTCCTGCATGAGGAGGAAGAGGGCCTTCGAACTTGCCGGCGTTGAGGACCCCACAGAGTACCTCGAATAATTCTGACCCCCACCAATTTTTTGAATTACACGTTCTTCATCCCCTATTACACATGATTGGCCTGAGTGCTGGATTGGATAGAAAATCTGCTTCTCTTAAACCATTCTGGGGCAATTTTTCATTAAAAGGAAGCAACAGCCAGAGAAATACTTTGCTCATTACTTTGGTATGGATAGTCTGGGCCTTTTGGGTCAAAGGAATTGCTCATTACTTAATGGGGGCCTCTATTGGCTTCTATACTAGTGCCAAAGAAATACTTTGCTCATTACTTCATAGAACAGTGATAAAATGAGGCTGAGGCCGGCTAATTGATGCTGGTTTACGGGGCAATGGAATGATAAGGAAAGTTTTAAAAAAATTTATTTTATGACCATGATTACGTCGCCTGCTTCAATCCTTTCACCCTCAGAGGCGTATATCCTCTCAACAACACCACCATGGGGCGTCTGGATATCGTTCTCCATCTTCATGGCCTCAACAACAGCGACAACGTCCCCTGCATTCACCTGGTCGCCCTCACTGACCTTGAGCTTCACAACCATGCCCTGCATGGTGGACTTAACGGCACCCTCAACATCCACTGGTTCGGGTTCCGCCTCCTCGATGGTCATGTAGCCCGTGGGGACCACCTTGACCTCGAACTCGTCACCATCGACCTCCACGTGGAAAACGGTTGGCACTTCACCTGCAGGGGGTTTCTCCTCTGCAGGGGGCTCCAGGGGCTCCTCCTCGATTTCACCCCTCAGGAATTTAGGTGCAATGGCGGGGTAGAGGGCGAGGGTCAGTATGTCCTCCTCCTTCTCTATTATACCCATCTCTTCACCTCTCCTCCTGCACTCATCATACTGGGGTTTGAGGATGTCTGCGGGTCTGCAGTCGATGGGTTTCTCGTCGCCGATGACCTTCCTTGCCACCTCCTCATCTACAGGTGCAGGTGGTCTGCCGTAGAGTCCCCTGAAGTAGTCCTTCACCTCATTGGTGACCATGCTGTACCTCTCACCGCTCAGGACGTTCATAACGGCCTGTATACCAACTATCTGGCTGGTTGGGGTTACAAGGGGAGGATAACCCATGTCCTTCCTCACCCTGGGCATCTCCTCAAGGACCTCCTCGTACCGGTCAAGGGCGTTCTGTTCCTTGAGCTGCGCAACAAGGTTTGACAGCATACCGCCGGGTATCTGGTATATGAGGACGTCGGTGTCGATCTGCTCGGCTATGGGGTCCAGGAGGCTGCTGTACTTCTTCCGGATCTCCTCAAAGTACTTCTTGATGTTCTTCAGGATCTCAAGGTCAAGGCCGGTGTCGTAGGGTGTGTCCCGGAGTGCAGCCACCAGGCTCTCTGTAGGTGGCTGGGATGCACCCCATGATAGTGGTGATATGGCTGTATCAAGTATGTCAACGCCGGCCTCACAGGCGGCATAGTAACTCATGGGTGTCATCCCACTGGTGCAGTGGCAGTGGAGGTTCACCATGAGGTCGGTCTCCTCCTTGAGGGCCCTCACGAGTTCGTGGGCATCATGTGGAGATATCAGCCCGGCCATGTCCTTTATTGCAACTGAGTCACATTCAAGGGCCTCGAGTTCCCTTGCAAATTCCACGTAACTCTCAAGGGTGTGGTATGGGCTTATGGTGTAGCAGATGACTCCCTGCACATGGGCGTCCTGTTCCCTGGCGACCTTTATGGCGTACTCCATGTTCCTGATGTCATTGAGGGCGTCGAATATCCTGAATACATCGACACCGTTTTCATAGGATTTCTCAATGAACTTCCTCACTATGTCGTCGGGGTAGTGCTTGTACCCCACAAGGTTCTGGCCCCTGAGGAGCATCTGTATCGGTGTCCTTTTCACGTGTTCCTTAAGTTCCCTCAGTCTATCCCATGGATCCTCATTCAGGTAGCGTATGCATGTATCGAAGGTTGCACCGCCCCATGCCTCCAGTGAGAAGAAACCCACCCTGTCCATTTCCTCTGCGATGGGTATCATGTCCCTTGTACGGAGGCGTGTTGCAAGAAGTGACTGGTGTGCATCCCTGAATGCTGTTTCAACGACCTTTATCCCTTTCATCGTGACCCTCTCATGAGATCAATTAGATTCTTTATATACATAGTAGTAACTTCCTTAAATACACAGCAGATGTATTAACCCATCAGACCTCTGTACTACACCGTAATAATGGTTATAAGGGATGAGGTTCTAATCCTAACCATCAAATTTACATGGAATTTTAAGGGAGAATCAAAAATGGCAAAGATAATCATAGATTATGATGAATGTGATGCATGTGGAGAATGTGTTGATGTATGCCCCATGGAGGTACTCATAATAGTTGATGGTAAGCTCGAGGTCCAGCACCCCGAGGAGTGCAATGAATGTGAGGTGTGCATGGACGTATGTCCAAACGAGTGCATAGAGGTTGAAGAGGACTGATGCCTTCACAACCCAGCTTATTCATTACTTTTTTCAGGTTAAGTGTTTTCTAATTACCTCCATTTTAAGGTGAAAAAAGAGTCTTCTTCTAGGATTTGATGGAGCGCTTCTCAAAAAGTGAAAAAGGAATTGAGTAGTTATCTCTCCCTTTCACCTGCAATGAACTCATCCACCATACGCGCTGCCACGTCGTCAGTGTACTGGACCGGGGGATGCTTCATGGTATATGATGATATGGATGTAAGGGCCCCGCCTATACCCCGATCAATGGCAAGCTTGCAGCACCTTATGGCGTCAATAACACAACCCGCAGAGTTTGGGGAGTCCTCAACACTCAGCCTGAGTTCAAGGTTCATGGGCACATCCCCAAAGAGCCTTCCCTCCATCCTCAGGAAGCAGATCTTGTTATCCTTCTGCCAGGGTATGTAGTCACTTGGCCCTATGTGGATGTTCTCATCATCCAGGCGGTCCTCACCGAGTATTGACTGGACAGCCTCGGTCTTGGACTCCTTCTTTGAGTCAAGACGGTCACGGTTCAGCATGTTAAGGAAATCCGTGTTCCCACCAGTGTTTATCTGGTAGGTGCGGTCGAGTTTAACACCCCTCCTCTTGAAGAGATTCGTGAGGGTCCGGTGGGTTATTGTTGCCCCCAGCTGGGCCTTTATATCATCACCGACTATTGGTATGCCCTTCTCCTGGAATCTTGCAGCCCATTCAGGGTCACTTGCAATGAACACGGGCATGTTGTTAATGTAGGCCACCCCTGCCTCGAGGGCGCAGCGGGCATAGAACCTGGCGGCCTCCTCTGAACCCACCGGGAGATAGTTGAGGAGTATCTCAGCCCCGCTCTCCCTGAGGACCTCGACAACATCCACGGGTTCCTCATCAGCCACAACGAAGGTCTGGTTTTCAGGGTAGTCCCTCATGTGGGGGGCCACACCATCAAGGACGTGCCCCATGGACACCTCAACGCCCATCTCCGGGATGTCCTCACAGAAGACTGCTGTGCAGTTTGGAGGGGCGAATATGGCCTCACTTACATCCCTCCCCACCTTCCTTTTATCTATATCGAAGGCGGCAACGACCTCAATATCCCCTGGCATGTAGCCGCCTATATCCCAGTGCATGAGCCCTATTGAATCACCGGCACCCTTATTACGGTAATAGTATATCCCCTGAATCAGGGAGCTGGCACAGTTTCCCACACCTACTATCGCGATCTTTATCTTACCCAATTGAAACACCTTTCAGAGACTTGTGATAATCATAAAATCAAGGCTATAAATTGATCAACCTACTTTTTAAGATTTGCATATTAAACTATTAAATGTTTCGCCCGCCTCTAAAACCTCTCAATTGCAGAGGAATCTGCAGCCCAATCGGATCCATGAGCCAGGATTGAACCTTCAGAAACGATAAATGGTGAGTATAAATTGTCAGCAGAGGCTGGTGAGTTACCTGATCAGTAGGATATGAGACTAACCCTGATGAGGAGGAATAGGAGCCACATCAGGAGCGTGAATGGCCCCCTCAGCCTCTGATAATCAGGGAGACCTGCATTAAAGCGCCAGGTTAAAATTATGATTAATATGAGGATCAGGTTTTCAATGTTACCCAGTATGTTGAGGGGGTTTTTAATGTAGGTGAGTATCCAGGCAATGGCTGTCAGGACGATCCCGGCCCATCCAAGCATAACAATCGGCCGGTAGACATCATCTGATCCGAGTTTCAGCCATGAGAGGAGTAGAATAACAGTGAATGAACCCATAGCCAGGATCATTCCAAGGAACTGGGTGAAGAGAAGAAGTACAGGAACTCCGAATATCTCTGATTTAAGTACCGGTAGGAGCACCAGTGCCTTAAGTGACTCATCAGGAGGGAAGGATTCAATATCCCCCACCGCCAGGGAGAACTTCCCCCTGTTCCCTGGATTGTAGACCTTCAGCCAGTATGTGCCCGCCTCAACTGTGCTGTTGAACTCGGGGCCCTTGAGGTAGTAGTCACCACCGAATTCTTCAAAGTAGGGCCTCCAGGTGCTCAGGTTACCCCTGAGGGTCCCGATGACCTTACCATCGCCCCGGACTATGTCCACGTAAACGGGCTCTGCATCTGCAGAGTAGGGGACGAGTATGTTCACGTATAACCTGAAGGGCCTCGATGAGGTTATCTTGAAGTAGACAGGCTTTCCCTTGAGTTCACCGTAGAATGCCTGTGAAACCTCAGGGTTCTGAACTATAACTTCATCTGAACCTGTCACCAGCCGCGGCTGATGGGAGTATGCAGCCGGGGCACATGTGATGACAATGAGTATAAGAATAAGCAGGGCCCACCTTCTCATGTACATAAATGTGTACTTACTGATTAATAAATGCTTTTCCTGAACCGATCCCGCCGGGACCCTGAAAACCCCGTTAATCATGGATCACCGTACCTGTTCTGAGCACACCTAAATCCTCTGATCCGCCCAGGACCTTAAATGCCTCCTCTGAGGTGCAGTGGCCGGTGTAAATCTTCCCGATGTTAAATTCATGGATCTCACTGGCAACATAGGGGGCATCCCCTGATATATGGAGGCCCCCAACAACCATTCCAATCCCCCTATCAGGGAAATGAGCCCTCACAGTGTCTAGTATGTTCAGTATACCATTATGTGAGCACCCCGTCACAACAGTAAGCCCCCCTGGACCATCAACAACCAGCACAAGTTCATCGTCGAAGGTGTCAGGGACCAGACCTGATGCTGACTCCATGAAGAGGGTGCTGTTACCATCGGGCCTCCTGTAGGGGCCACTGAAACCCTTCAGGATGGTGTATCCATCATGGAGTACCATATCCCCATCAACGAACCTTACCCGGGGATCCATTATCTCCTCAACCCCTATGAACCTCTCAGCGCCATCTTCAACAGCCTGGCGCCCCCTGAATGCCCCCCTACCAATCAGAACCTCTGCATTTTCATTCACATCCAGGAAATGGGTCAGGCCGCCGCCATGGTCATAGTGTCCATGGGATATTATGGCCAGATCCACATCCCCCAGATCAACACCAAGCAGTTCAGCATTCTCGATGAAGAGGCCGCTCTGACCGGTATCAAATAGTATGTTCACATCACCCTCAATATGGAGTGACAGTCCATGCTCGCCCCTGAGGGGTGGTCTTGCTCTATCCTCAACAAGGCACGTTATCCTCATATAAATCACCGTCAAGTCTGTCCAGGATCTCATCAATCCTCCTCTGAACGTCCTCGATGGGGTCCTCTGTGTTTATTATGTACCACCCCTCTGCAAGTCTGAGGGCCTTCTCCCTGGTCCTTGTGAGGTCCTCAAGGTTTTCAAACATTTCATGCTCATCCCTCTCCATCAGCCGCCTCAGGGACTCCTCGGGGGAAACATCCAGGAAGAACATGTAATCGGTTGTCGGCAGAACCCTTGATAGCAGACGGTAAAGCAGGGATGCGAGGGGCCCAGGGAGGTAGGCGACACCCATGAGGTACCTTGAAAAAATCAGTGTATCCGGGCCCGGGTTGGAGCGCCAGCGGTAGAGCCACAGGGACCTTATGACGTCCAGGGCGTAGAATATGGCCGCCCTGACGTGGTTGACCTTACCACCCCTGAGGAGGGCCTCCCTGGCCCTCTTACCGTAGGGGTTGTCCTCCTCGGGGTGGGACCTGAAGACAACACGCTCACCCCTCTCAAGGTACCTCCTCCTTATCAGCTCCGAGTGGGTGTCCTTCCCTGCCCCGTCAAGACCATCAATCACTATGAACCTCAAATACCCATTCCCCCCAGGATGATGTATGCTGCAACAGCCCCAAAGCAGGCGGTCAGGTTGTCAAGTCCCCTGGGTGTGAGGGCCTCCAGTAAAGTTGATACGAGGGCCACCCCCAGGATAAGGTATGGGCTGAAGCCCTGGGAGTAGTAGGTGAGGACCACGGGGAGCATTACCAGGAGGATGATGAACATCCCCAGTGAACCCTCAAGGCTCTTCCTGTCCCCCAGGACACTGAAGGTCGTCCTCCCGAACCTCTCACCTATCAGGCTTGCGAACCCGTCACCATAGGACATGGCAGCTATCCCTATACCTGTAACCCAGGGGGCCTTAAAGAAGAGGTATGCAAGTATTGTCCATGAGATGGAGTAGTATACGAGTCCAAGGCCGTGTCCATAGGATGAAACCCGGTGCTTCACCCTGAGGGGGGAGTAGGGACTTATGAGGAAGGTTATGAGGATGAAGGGGGCTGCTGCAAGGAATGTTATGACAAGACGGCTCTCAAAGAGGGGTAATATAAATAGGATGTTACCAACCATATATGTACAAACTTTCTGCTTAGATTTGGCCTATCACCCAGGAACCTCTCAGATACAAGTAATAAAACTGCAACATATACATATACCATCAGGAGTCCAAGAATGTCACTGCCAGTCATAGGATTTATGAAGTAATTCAAGATATAAGTGGGTTTTGATTTGACCTGGTCTGGCTGGCTCGGGTACATCCCAGCCCACACTATCCGCTTCCATGAGGGTTTTGATTTGACCTGGTCTGGCTGGCTCTGATTCCAATTTACGGTGGAGGATAACAAACTGACAGACTTCAGTTTTAACCTGAGGTGATGAGATTTTACCGGTTCAAGAGGAGGTTTTCATATGAATCCATATATAGAGATACTCAGACCCGTAAATGCCGTCATGGCGGTGATAACAGTTATGCTGATGGCCCTCATCACGGGCAGATTCGATTTCAGTGTTCTCCTGGCATCTGTGGTTGTTTTCACAGCCACGGGTGCAGGTAATGTTATCAATGACTACTTTGACCATGAAATAGATGCCATAAACAGGCCAGAACGTCCCATACCATCAGGGAGGATCAGCAGGGGCGTTGCAGGGGTTTACTCAATCATACTATTTGCTCTGGCGTCCCTGATGGGTTTCTACCTTGGCCTGCTCCCGGGACTCGTTGTGGTCTCAAGTTCACTTCTCATGGTCTACTATGCATGGCGCCTCAAGAAAAGGTGCCTGGTGGGTAACATTACGATATCCTTCCTAACGGGCCTCAGCTTCGTCTTCGGGGGCATAGTCCTGGGGGAGGTGAGGGCTTCAATCCTCCTGGGCTTCTATGCCTTCCTGATGACCATGGCGAGGGAGATTGTCAAGGACATGGAGGATGTTGAGGGGGACCGGGCTGAGGGTGCAACAACACTCCCCATAACCCACGGGATGAGGATTTCAGGGGTCCTGGCAGCCTCCTTCATGCTGATCGCCAGCCTCACAAGTCCCAGCCTCTACCTCCTAGGGATATTCTCAGCTCTCTATATTCCTGTACTCCTACTAGCAGTGGCTGTTTTTCTAAGGGCAGCCATAATGATCCTCAGGGGTCAGGATAGGGCCACAGCATCCCGGGTATCAAGGATGATAAAGGTAGGCATGGCCCTGACATTCATCGCCTTTGCAGCTGGCAGCGGGACCATCACAGCACTCACAGGCCTTTCCTGAGGTGATCACAAAGTAACTGGCCACAGTGAATATATTCACAAAAAAGATTTAGTGTATGTGAATTGTTAGAAGAGAGCAGGGTAGGTGAAGGAGGTAGATGTTCATCCCCCCAACCTTCATTTAAACTCCTTCAAAACCACCCTAACCCTTTTTCTAATTTTCATCCCCCTAACCTGTTCCGGGTGGTTAACCACCTGGAACCATTGAATTTCTTTATAACTGTTTTATGGTTGATTTGTGGATCCTGAAACGACCTGGAACCATTGAATTCATTCACCACCCTTTATCCCGACTATATCAACCACTTCAACGAGTTTCCAGACATAGGATCGGTCCATCTCCACAAGACAGTTGAGTGGGTCCTCTGGTGAATGCCCCAGAGCCCTGAGGATGTTCCTTGAGAGTCCCCGCTTCTCTATGAGGTCAGCGAACATCTCCTTCACACGCCTCTTTGTTGAGGGGTCATTCTCCTCAACTATCTGGCCCTGCAGTGTAACGAAGCGGTACTCTGAAAGGTCATCACTGTAGTGTTCGATTTCAACAGCGACGTAGGGGTTCCTCTTGAGGAGCTCTATCTTCCTGCCGTACCTCGTTGATAGGAAGTAGAGGTGTTCCCCATCAAATACATAGAGAAATGGGGCTATGTATGGATAGTCACCGTTGAAGGCTATCCTGCTTATGAAGTTCTCTGCTATGAACTCATCATACTCTTCCTTTGTCATCAGGGGTATCTTAACAATACTCATCCTTTTTCCTCCATATTCAGTTATCCATTAAAACTTAAACATCACCGGCTACAGGGTATCCTGCCCTCAGCCAGGCCCCGATACCGCCAAGGACGGTGGTCACATTGAAACCATGGCCTTCAAGTATGCTCGCAGCAATGGTTGACTTGTAACCGGAGTCACAGTAGATGACAACATCCTTCTCTGGGATCAAATCAAGGTTATCTGGCAGATCACCAACCCAGATGTGCTCTGAGCCCTCAATGTGGAACCTCTCCCTGTCTGTTATCTTACGGACGTCCAGGAGGAAGAAGTCACCCTCCATCTCCCTTAACTCATGGACACTGATGGCCCTCATTTTCATGATTTCAAGTCCAGCCATGTACCAGGAGGGGAATCCACCTGCAAGGTATCCTGCCATGTTATCGTATCCCAGCCGTATCAGGGACCTCCTCACAGGGTCCACACCCCTCCCATCATCCACTATAAGTACTGGGTCCTCGTAGTTGAGGAAGTACCCTGCAAAGGCAGCGAATCCGTCCTGCCAGATGTTCAGGCTGTCCGGTATGTGGCCACCGCAGAAACTGGTGGGGTTACGGACATCCACGACCTGGGCACCTTCACCCATGAGCTCCCTGAAGTCCTGGAGTGGGAGGGCTTCAAGGTGCTCCCTTTCCAGTTTCAATCCCCTGAGGTTGTTCTCCTCCATCCTCCTGAAGTAGGGGGGTGTGTAGAGCCTCTCTGACTTTTTGTGTTCAATGAACTCATCCCTGCCCATCTGCAGGTAGGGGTTCGTGAGCCTCTCATAGCCAGCTGTGGTCGTGTCCATATCCCTTATATCGGCCCCGCAAACGGAACCCGCCCCGTGGGCCGGGCAAACAAGCACATGGTCCCCCAGTGGGAGTATCTTTTCATGTATACTGTCATAGAGCAATCCGGCGGTTTCAGGGATCTTTTCAGGTCCGAAGAAGTCAACACGTCCTGTTTCACCCGCGAAGAGCACGTCACCCACAAAGACCATCAGACATTCATCGGATACACTGGTATCACGCACAGCGATGGATATGCTCTCATAGGTGTGGCCTGGTGTTTCAAGGACCTCCAGTTCAAGGTTCCCTAGCCTGAAGGTGTCACCCTCCCTGACAGGGGTCCCATACCTGAAGTCGAGGGCTGAACCGTGGAGTATCTCGGCATCCACGTGTCCTGCAAGCTCCACTGACCCGATGGTGTAGTCCTCATTGCGGTGGGTCTCGAAGATATACCTTATTCTGACCCTGTGCCGCTCTGCAAGCTCCAGGTAGACATCGACGTCCCTCCTGGGATCCACAACGGCGGCCTCAGAACCTGAGCCAAGAAAATAGGAGTTATGGGATATCCCCTCAGATTTTATTATCTCAAATATCATGCACCTCACCCCCTAACAACTATGGTCTTGATATTATTTATTTTTTTAACTCCAACGCTGACTGTGCTGAGAGCCAGAGTCCATGGAATTGATAAAAAAGTGGATTAATACCTGAATTATTGATCAGATTCAAGGGGGAACCTGAGGGTCACCCTGACACCCTCCCGGCCATCAATGTTGATATCACCGTCAAGCTGTGAGGCAAGGTTCAGCATGAGCTCCATCCCAAGGCCACCATCCACTGAGGGGTCAAAGGATTCGGGGAGGCCTACGCCGTTATCGGCTACGCTGACCTCCACTGACCCGTCCTTTCCATGCATGGATATCCACACATCACCTGACCCCCCAGGGAAGGCGTGCTTCATGGTGTTGGTCAAGGCCTCATTGACTATCAGCCCGCAGGGTATGGCCTGGTTTATGTTGAGTTCAAGGTCTTCCAGGTCGCAGTGGAACCTGATTTTTCCTGATGGATAGTTTGACCTGATTTCAGATACCAGGTCCCCTATGTATTCAGAGAAGTTCACATGGACCATGCTCTCGGTCTGGTAGAGCTTCTCATGGATCATTGCCATGGACTTTATACGGATTATGCTGTCATCCAGGGCCGCTACGGCCCTGCCATCATCTAGGTGGTACTTCTGGAGGTTCAGGAGGCTTGAGATCACCTGGAGGTTGTTCTTGACGCGGTGGTGTATCTCCCTGAGCATCACCTCCTTCTACCGGAGGGAACTCCTGAGGGATTCCTCATATCTGCGGAGCCTTGTGATGTCATGGAGCCTTATGAGGAGGGATTCTCTGCCCTCCCACACGGTATCCGTGACCATCATCTCAGCCACACGGACCTCACCATCTGCTGACAGAACCTCGATCTCCTGCAGCTCCCTCCTAAGGGGTATGCCAGTGCGCACACCACTATATTCAGGGGACCACCCGAAGAACTCCCTTGCAGCAGGGTTTGAGTAGAGGAGTACACCATCAAGGTCAACTATCACCATGGGCTCTGGACTGTTCTCAACGATACCCAGGAAATTATTCCTTGAGATCTCAACCTCCCTCTCATGGGCCTTCCTATCGGTTATGTCAAGGGCAAAACCCCCAACACCCGATGTACCGTCTGGAAGCGCAACCCTGAATTTATAGACACCGTAGACCCTACCCTGGACCTCCTCCTCACTGTAGGACTCACCATCCCTTAAGGCTTTCAGATCGGACTCAAAACATGCCTCTGCAGCATCCCTGGCCATAAAATCAAAGTCAGTCTTCCCTGTGGGATCATAGCCCCCAGATAACTCTAATAAAGCCCTGTTTGCAAGGATGTACCTTAAACTGTGATCCTTCAGGAATACTATGCCTGGGGCGTGGTCTATGAAACTGTCATAGAGGCCCATGAGGTTCTCCAGGGAGCTTAGAAGTTCATTCTCCCTCCTGATATTCTCAAGCCAGCTTTCAACCTCACCGTCACCGGATTCATCTCCGAGGATGATTTGCGGGCTTATATAGTAGGGATTAGTGTACACCGTTGAGTGCCAGACAAGTAGGGGGTGGGTGAGGATGACTCCCCTCATTATCTGGGGGCTCAGGAGCCTCCTGTTGTACTGGCACATACCCAGACACTCCAATTCTTCAATGGAAGCCTCTATGGCTGTTCCGTATCTGATGATATCCTCCATTACTGAGATATCCCCCAGGACAAGCCCCATTTCAAGGGTAACCCGCAGGCCACTGAAACCTTCAGAGACACTTCTCCCACTCTCAGATTCCAGAATAGCAACCACCCTTTCAGGGTCCTTAATGCCCTCACCGGAGGCCCCTCTGTAATCCATTATCCTGAGGCTCCCATCGTCTTCGAATTCATCCACAGGGACCTCCCTGCCAAGTTCCTCCCGCACCATATCAGGGGCCCTTTCACTGCATATGTACAGGCACCTCTCACCCCTCCGGAGGCCTTCAACAATGAAGGGGACAACGGCACCCCTCCACTCATCATCACCATCATATATTAGGCATATATGGTCCCCTGCCCTCATGTCCCTGATGAGGGACTCCATGCTCCTATGACCTGATATCTCCCTGAGCAGATCCCTGAACTTCCTGAGATTCCCCTCCATGGCATCCACCTCAGATTCCAAGGAACCTCCTCAGCGCATCTGCATCGGAAAGATCCCCTATAACCCTCCTCTCAGGCCCCGGGCTGAGCCTCTCAAGGGTGGGGATCGCTATTTAGTCAGGGATGCAAGGAAGGTCCGGGAATCCATAGGGATAGTCTTCCAGTCAAGGGCCCTCGACGATATACTCACAGGGAGGGAGCACCTTGAGATGCACGCCGCCCTCTACGGCGTACCCCGCGATGTAAGGGATAGGAGGATAGAGGAGGTCCTTGAACTCATAGCCCTCGGGGACAAGGCAGACGAGTACGTGAAGACCTACTCCGGGGGTATGAAGAGGCGCCTGGAGATAGGGCGGGGCCTCATACACCACCCAAGGGTGCTCTTCCTGGACGAGCCAACCCTGGGACTCGACCCCCAGACAAGGGAGAGCATATGGAGGTACATAGAGAAGCTCAACAGGGAGGAGGACGTCACAGTGCTCCTGACAACCCATTACATGGAGGAGGCAGATAAGCTCTGCGACGAGGTGGCCATAATGAGCCACGGTGAGATAATAAAGGCCGACAGTCCAGGGAACCTCAAAAGGGAGCTCGGCGCTGACACCATAACCGTCAGGGTTGACAGGGCCAGGGGATTCCATGAAATCCTTGAGAAACAGGACTACGTCAAGGAGGCATACCTGATGGATGATGAGGTTAAGGTGCTGGTTGAGAGGGGGGAGAACCTGGTCCCTGAGATAGTTAACCTGGCAGCCAGGAACAACTACTATGTGAGGGCAGTGGAACTCGAACACCCCACCCTTGAGGACGTATTCATAAAGTACACAGGCAGGGGAATAAGTGAGGCGTGATCTGGATGGCTGAAATTGAAGGTATATACACGATATGGCTCCGTGAAATGAAGAGGTTCTTCAGGTACAGGTCAAGGATAGTCACATCAATAGTCACACCCCTCCTCTGGCTCATAATATTCGGGACAGGGCTGGGGGCCGCGGTCAGATTCGGGGGAGTCCCTGGGGGCTACAAGGCATTCATATACCCGGGTATAATAGGCCAGACAGTGCTCTTCACCAGCATATTCTCGGGGGTCTCGGTGATAATTGACAGGCAGTACGGGTTCCTGAAGGAGATCCTGGTGGCACCCATCTCAAGGGAGTCAATGGTGGTTGGAAAGGCGCTGGGTATAAGCACGGCCTCAATGATACAGGCAGCAATACTCCTTGCCCTGTCATTCATAGTCGGAATCACCATGTCACCCCAGTGCTTTATTGTGAGCATGTTGATAGCCCTCATAATCTCCATGGGCCTCGGGGGCCTCGGACTGGTGATAGCAGCCTTCACCGACAGCATGGAGGGATTCAACCTCATAATGAGCTTCATAGTGCTCCCCATATTCCTCCTGAGCGGGGCCCTCTTCCCGATAACAGGGCTTCCAGCATGGCTTCAGGGCGCGGTGTACATCAACCCCCTCACCTATGCAGTGGACGCCCTCAGGTTCACAATACTCAGAAGATCTGTGCTCCCCCTTGAGGTTAACCTCCTGGTGATAACCATCTTTGCAGTGATAGCGGTACTCATCGCAGCCTTCCTCTTCAACAGGAAGGAGCAGAACCTCATGTAGATCCAGGAGGTCATTTAGGGGGAGACAGAGGGGCTGCGCATAAAGAGGCCATCAAATTCCCAGGATCATATTATATTATTCTTTTTAAGGTTGAAGGGTTTAGCACATTTTTAAAATAATGCGGGAATTGAGTTATCTGTGAGATATTATTAGCTAAACAAAAATAGATAAATTTATATACAATAATGTCAACATTAGTCATTGACACATGGCATATATTAAAATAGTCTTTCAAAATATCGATAAAATCAAGGGATGAAAGATGAGACTCCTTGTGAAATTTAGACCAAAAGAAGATTCTGCATACTCATCAGTCAATAACTATACGATTCAGGGCTTTATTTACTCTTTTTTAAAGAGAAGTTCTGAATTTGAAAGCTACCACGACAAAACGGGCTTCAAATATTTTTGCTTTTCAAATATCTTTCCCGTCTCTGATTTTAAAACAGACGAAACCAAAAATTTAATAATTTCTTCACCTTCGAGCAGACTTATCAAGGCTGTTGAAAAAGAGATTAAAAAAATTGACTCGTATTATCTGGGAAAAATCCCAATCGAAGTTGAATCTGTAAGTCTTTTCAAACCCCGGCTAGAAAGACAATTTATAACAAGCACTCCTGTAGTGTTGTATGAAAAAAATAGGAAAAATATCTATTTTTCAATGAAAAAGTCGAATGAAATTTCATTTTTCATGGAACGACTGAAAGAAAATGCTTTGAAAAAGTACAACGCATTTTATGATGATAACTATCAATTCGATGGAAACATTTTTGACAGGCTTCAGTACTCTCGAGAGGTTGCTGTAAGACTTAAAAGGGCAGATAAGATGTTTATTGTCATAGGAACGCTCTGGAAGAACCTTGAGAAGTTTAATATGGACAATAAAAGGTTTTACAGGTTTTTATTGGACTGTGGTGTCGGTGAGAAGAATTCTCTTGGTTTTGGGATGCTAAATACGGTGGGGAGTGTAAAATGATCACAATAAATTTTGAGAAGAGGGACTTTCTTTACGATAATGGACTTGTGAATATATTTTTTAATCTCAGAAGGGATGAAAGGTTTGAAAATATTGATGATTTCACGGTGAAATATGGGGATTCTATATTTGAGCTCCTCGATAATAAAATTACATTTAAGGGATCATTCAAAGAATTGAAAGACGTATATCTGATCTTAAGGAGCATTTATTACTCCAAGGTATTTGAGGAAACCAAAAATAACAAGCCCTATTACGATCCAGTACATGATAGGGTCGTTATAGCACCAAAGCTTAATGTCAAACCCTATTTACAGAGGTCTGAACGAACAAAAGATCTTTTACCCAGAATGAATGTATCAAAAGAAAAACTTGAGGCCCTCAAAAATGAAGAAGCTGAGGTTAAAAACAACTTTGAGGGGAGGGTAAGCGGCAACCTTCAGTATGGTAAAAAAGGTAGTAATGTAATGATATACCTTGAACCAGAGAAACTTGGAGAATCTATTTCCTCAAAAATAAAAAAGATTGTGGCGGGGGATAACTGCTTCTTCTGCGGAAGCAAGTATTCAAAGTACATAGATGATAAGAATAAAAAAGGATCTTTTTCAATAAAATCTACAAACCTGATATTTGATTTTGGTACGGGGGACTCAAAGCCATCCTTCAGAGATTTAAGGTCAAAAAAAGATATTACAGCCTGTTTCATGTGTGACCTTATTTATAGGTATGGTTTATTAAATAATTATTTCGTGGATAATAATGTGTTCCTGATCTCAGCCCCCACCCTCCGCTTTTTATATAACATAAAAAATATGTTGATGATTCCAGAGGATTACCTTGAAGAATCTTCAAAAAAGACAAACTTTATTAAAAAAGACGATTTTGTCACAAGCGGTCCTTATTCCAGATTGCTCCTCTTAATTCAAAAAATTAAAGGAAAAATAATTGACAGGGAAAATCTTGCTTATCTTTCAATAAACTATTTTGTTGTCACGAGCAAGGGCGTGGATGATTTAAAGATTTACAACAAATTTTCATACATAGCAGAATTCCTTGAAAGGATTAAAAAATTAAGAAATGAATCTGATACTCCATTTTTAACTTTACTGATGAATTATTCGTACTATAAAAATATAAAAAAATACGAAACTAAGAACCTTCCACGAGAAGATATGGCGAGAAGGATACTTCTGGGGCTCCCTATAGATCCAGTTCTCGCTGACCTATCTTTTTACAATCTATCACAGGATAATCCTTCTTTCATTCAAAACGTCATTCTTTATGAATTTCTCACGGAATATATGGAGGTAACTGGAATGTCTGATATGAAAGAATTGCATAATACGTGCCGACTCGTCGGAGACAGAATTGGATATTTTGCGGCCCAATACGATAAAAAGGATATTTTATATTCTATTAGAGAAATCGGGAATTTTGAAAGACTCACAGAGTTCTTTAAAAACCTCGAATACGAAATATTAAAAGAAGATGCGGGAGCTGTCTGGAATTCCCGAGCAGGAGACAAAAAGTACAGTGATTTAATTCAGGAAATTCTCATGGATGCAAAGGAGAACAGAGTGGCTTTAATAAGAAATTATCTGGCAATTTATGCTATACAGAAGTACCTTTCAGCCAAGTACGCCAAAAACAAAGGAGGAAATTAGAATGAGCAGGACATTTGCAAATATAGGATACATAACAAAGGTTAACATAGATAACCTCAACAGCAGTGAAAACCCCGGAAACATGGTTGTCCTTAAGAAAGTTCAGGACAATAAAGGTGACTACTACCCATACGTTTCAGGGCAGGCACTAAGGTATTACCTTAAAGAGACGATGAATCAGCTTGGCATGAAACTGACCAAACTGGATAATAAAGGAGAGTATATAATAGAGGCCAAAGGGAAAGATAAGGGAAGATACAAGGATATACTTGAAAATCATCCAGATCTGGATCTATTAGGGTTCATGGAAGCAGTTAAAGGGTCTGGCTCAATGGCTCTCAGAAGGTGGTCACCGGTAAAGGTCTCACCACTTGTGAGTATATTCCCATGGAATGGTAATAGCGATCTTTTAACAAGGAAAAAAGAAGGTCAGGAAGGCGGAGATCTTGTCAAAGTCGAAATAAACACATTTAACTTCATGAAGGGGACAATTGTAATAGATATGGATGTAATCGGATCCATTGTCGATGAACTTAGTTATGAAATCGAGCCCGTAATTGACCCTGATGAAAGAAGAGTACGGGTGGAATATCTGGTAAATGCAATTAAAAGTATTGATGGGGGAGCAAAAAAGGCAAGGCTTCTGGATGATTTGACACCAAAATTTGTGGTTGTGACAAGGCAGAAAGCAGGCACCCCTATTTTCTTGAATTCTCTCAGCGTAAATGAAGACGGTGGTGTCAACATTGATCCTATTAAAGAGATTCTTGAGGAATTTGGAGAAATAATTGATGAATACTATATAGGCATAAGATCCGGTATATTCACTAATGAAGAGGAGATAAAAGGCGAGTTTAAAGAAAATGTAACATCTGTTAACAAAGCTCTTGACATGATAAAAGGTTGGTTGTAACCGGTGTTAAAATGGAGGCAGTGAGATTCATCATTGAGGGTCTTATTAATTCTTTCAGGATACCTCAGACATCTGTTTACCAGCTCACATATCTCGCTCCAACAAAGACTCAGGTTGTGGGCATGCTCACAAATATTATGGGCAAAAATGAGGGGGACTATTACGCGCTCCTTGATAAACTAAGGATAGGAATAGTTCCCCTTTATATAAACTCCATCTTCAATGATGCGTGGACGTTTAAAAAATGGAAGTCTTCAGGAGCCGGCAGAGACATACTCCAGCGTGAAAGGATTTACATGGGCAAATTTTTAATCTATGTAGTAACAGAGGATTCCAATCTACTGGGAGAGATTATGGACTATCTGATGTGTCCTTCAAGAGTTCCATCTCTTGGCATGGATGATGAGCTGGTGATCATAAGAGAGCCAAAGAGGATTACCATGGAAAGCAGGAAAAGCGAAACAGTACACAGTTTATTTACCTTGGAGGAGGGCATGAACTTTAAATATCATCCGCTGACAACAGAAATCTCGAATTTATTCCCGCCCAGGATAATTTCAGTAAATCTAAACTTTAATAAGAATGTAACTCCTAGGAAACCCACCAGATTTGTTCAGATAGTGGAGTTTGCAGGTCTTTCATGTGAATTGAACAGGAATAAAGATCTTTACTTTGACAAAGAGCGCCAGTATAACATAGAGTTCCTTTGATCTAGGCTTTTTACTCATAGTAACGGGTTCAATGATGCCAATGATGGACTTAAAGGATTTTGTCAGCGATCATAGAAGCAGATTTAAGGAATTGTATGACATAGATCCTTCTTTTTTTGAAGAAAATCTTATAGCGAAAACCAATGATGATAAATCATTCACTCTGGAAGATCATACAAAGGGGGCTTTAGAATCATTAAGGAAATTTATCAAGGAAAATACGGAGACATTTGATTCATTTGCAAAAAGACACAAAATCAAAAGGCAGTTACTGTTGGACATATTATTTTTTGCGGTTTTTTTCCATGATATAGGTAAGGGAACCCTTGAATTCTATAATGATAAAATTTTAAATGGACAAAAGTCATATCACCCATTGTATTCCATCTATTTTACTTATAATCTTGAAATACCAAAAATTGACGGTGTTGACTACATCACTCTTTCGATATTATCACACCACACGCTTCTTCATGAGGACATCTATGCAGATGAAAGGTTCGCAGGACTAAAGCCCCCAAAATTTTTTAAACAGACCTTAGAGTTTGCTAATAAATATAAAGATTATTATAAGGAATTTTTTAATAAACCATGCCCATATGAATTCAAATTTAATTTGCCATCCGGGAATCCATACAATTTGTTGAGGGAAACCTTTTCATGGGCCTCCATGGAAGAAGGGATAATTGATAACCTCAACAGCACACTCAACCAGGTTGATCATTCCAAAAAGAAAAAAATAAAAGAGCTCTATGGTTTCATCACAGGAAACCTAATTAGAGCTGACTGGCTTTCAAGCGGATCTTATGAACCTGATGGAGACATGATTTCTGCGGATGAACTTATTAATAAGATAAGGTCCAGGGCATCTTTAAGAGGTCATGAATTTCATGGTTTAAAGAGATTCCAGCTCGTTGCTTCTAAAAGTTCAGACAACATTTTTATAAAGATACCAACAGGGGAAGGTAAAACCGAGGCAGCCCTCCTCTGGGCCTTAAATAACATGAAAAATAAACACACCAAGATTATATATACAATGCCCACGCAGGTAACTAGCAATTCAATGTATAAACGTCTTAAGGACTACTTTGGAAAAGATAAAGTGGGTATATTGCACGGATCATCTTCTATTATACTCGCGGAAGAATATAACGATGATCAGGAGAGAATATGGAAGGAAAGGATAATTAGCAAAACCTTTTCAAAGCCCATAACAGTTTCCACACTGGATTCCTTTCTTTTGAGTTTTTTCAATGTTTATAAGTGGCCTCTTTCTCAACTGAATATAGAAAACTGCATTCTAATTGTCGATGAGGTTCATTCATATGACTGGCAGATGATGGGTGCCCTGAAAAGAATATTGGGCGAACTTATCAGCAGGGGATGTAAATTTGCTATAATGAGCGCAACATTTCCTGAAAATATGGAGGATATTCTTTTAGAGGGTCTAACATATTCTCTGATAACTGATGAGGATCTTTTTGAGCACAGACCATTCTCAATGAAGATTGAGGATTCTTCGGTTCTTGATAAGATAGATAGCATAATAAGTAAATTTAATGATAACAAGAAGGTCCTCGTTGTTCTTAACACTGTTGATAAATCAAGAGAAGTTTACAGAGCACTGAAAAAGTCTGGAAGCTTCAGAACGAGTGATTCATTTGATCAGGATTCAGATTTGATTCTTTATCATTCTCAGTTTACTAAGGCTCATAGAAAACAGAAAGAAAGCGAAATTGAGCTTAAAGAAAGATGGGAAAACAAGGGCTTAGTCGTCGTAGCGACACAAGTAGTAGAAATTTCCTTGGACATAGATTTTGATGTACTTTTCACTGAAATAGCACCTATAGATGCATTAACTCAGAGACTGGGTAGAATAAACAGGTCTAAAGATCCTGATAAAGTGGGTGAAGTTTACATAGAGACCTTTATAGAAGCAGAAACTGAAAAAGGTAGATGGGTTTATCCCTATGGATGGGAATTAATAGAGTGTTCAAAGCGGATAATAACTGATGGAGAGCCATCCCTAGGTGAAATGAGTAAAATGGTTCTTAATCTTTACAGATCACTCCTTGAGATAGAATCAATTAACCTTTCTTTCGATAGAAAACTCAAAAATGGTTATAATAAGTATGATGAAATCATAAAGAGGGGTCCTTACACCATTCGCTTCAAGACTGAGAACATTGAACAAGTTTCACGTTTACTTTCAATTAGAGATATTGATGAAAGATTTGAAAAAATTGATGTAGTCCCAGCCACATTTTTCGACGAGGAGGATCCTGATAAGTTTGAAAATACTGTGGGAATATATAAATGGCTATTTGTCAAGATGCTGCGTGAAGGCAAGGTTGATGACATGAAAACGTTCTACCTTATTCATGGGGTCAATTATAGCTATGAATACGGGTTTGAGGTTGTTGATGTGGAAGACTGGAACATTATATAGCTTAGAAGTGATTTCATGAAAGTAACCGGTGTCATGGTTCAATATTATGTGGCCTGTAAGCGAGAGTTATGGTTCTTTGCGAACCAGATAAACATGAACTATGATAACGAAGACATACAGATGGGGAGGCTCCTTCATGAGAAATCTTTCTCAAGAGAAAAGAAGAGCATAAACTTCGGAGATATCTCTATAGATTTCATGAATAAGAAAAATCTGACTATTTTCGAAATAAAAAAGTCGAGCAGGCTTGAAGAGCCGGTCAGGTATCAGCTTTACTATTATTTATGGTATATACGAAAATTCACAGGGAAAAATGTGAAGGGAGTGCTTGTGTATCCTACTGAAAAGAAGAGGGAAGAAATCAACTTAACGCCTGAAGTAGAATCCGAAATCGAGAAAATCGTTAAAGGCATAAAAAATGTTGTTAAAATGAAGTCTCCTCCTGAGCCAGTTTTTAAACGTTACTGTCGTAGATGTAGTTATTATGAGTTCTGCATGATTTAAACAGGTGATTCAATGAAGGACCCTTTGTATATAACCTCCCATGGGATACTGTCCAGGCAGGGAAATACGTTATATTTTATCAATAAAGACGTTAAGAAGGCTTTGCCAATAAACCGCATAAACGAGATAAACTGTTATGGTAAAATTTCAATTAAATCAGGAGCATCATCTATATTGATGAAAAAGGGCATCCCAGTCAATTTTTTCAATAAATATGGTTATTATGAAGGGTCTTTATACCCACGCATACAGCTCAACTCTGGACTTGTAGTGGTAAAGCAGTCAGAGCATTATCTAGATCCCATGAAAAGATCAGAAATCGCCAGGGAGATGGTACTGGGCATTAAACATAACTTACTCAAGGCAATGAAGTACTATAAAAAGAGAGGAAAGGATGTTAGCGAATATATTGATATGATAGAGAAAGAGGTTGTGGAAGGGGATGTTGCTCAGGTAATGAGTAATGAAGGGCGCATGTGGAATTCTTATTATCAAAGCTTTAACTGCATCCTTAAAAGATTTAAAATGGGCAAACGTGAAATAAGACCGCCAACAACAGAATTAAATGCCCTTTTATCTTTTGGTAATTCTCTGTTGTATGTGTCAGCATTATCTGAGATATATCATACATATCTCCATCCGTCTATTAGTTTTTTGCATGAACCTGCTGAAAGGAGGTTCTCGCTTGCTCTGGACATAGCAGATATTTTTAAACCTTTAATAGTTGGCAGAGTAATCTTTAAACTGGTAAATAATAACATGATTTCGGAGAAGGACTTTGATAGGGATGTTGGTGTAATGCTTAAAGATAGGGGTAAACAGATTTTTCTTAAGGAGTATCAGGCCAAGCTTGAAACAACTATAAAGCACCCCAAACTCAAAAGAAAGGTATCATATAAGTATCTGATGAGGCTTGAGGCCTATAAATTGATAAAACATGTTTTGGGCGATCAGAAATATGAAAGTTTCAAGACATGGTGGTAATTAAAAATTTCTAATTAAAAATTTCTATTTTAACTTCATTTTAGCATTAAAGGTGATTGGGTGTACCTTCTTGTAGTTTATGATGTTGATGTCAAAAGAGTTAACAAGGTTCATAAATTTTTGAAAATGTATCTGCACTGGAGACAGAACTCAGTATTTGAGGGGGAGGTTAGTAAAGCTCAGTTTAATGAGATACAAACAGGTCTCCATGAATTGATAGATGAGACCTGTGACTCTGTGATGATTTATGAATTTCCCAGCAAAAAATATGTTTCTTTACATGTTCTTGGAATTGAAAAGAACACTATTGGCTTTATACTTTAAGTCAGCCTTTATAAATAGAACTCACTATTATAGGTAGACTTATAAATTTGTTGAAACAAAGCATTTTTAGGGAATTTTTGACCTAAAAACAGAATAATTGGCTCGGCTTTAAAATGGACTGAATAGTATGGAAATTTGTCTATGGTTATGGTTAGGGTGTCTGGTGTGGTTGTGGGCTTTAAAATGGACTGAATAGTATGGAAATACACCTTCCTCTATGCTGACAAGGATTTCACCCATATGCTTTAAAATGGACTGAATAGTATGGAAATTACGCTGCCGCATAATGTAGAGTGGTATACTCATGAGGCTTTAAAATGGACTGAATAGTATGGAAATTTGCTTCGGTTATGGCTTCGTCTCCTTGGGTTTCCAGGCTTTAAAATGGACTGAATAGTATGGAAATTGGACATGTTGAATAGGTACAAAGCCTTCACAGAGGCGCTTTAAAATGGACTGAATAGTATGGAAATTGAAGAATTTCAGCTAAGTATTGTAAACTACACCATAAGTCCTGATCGCTTTAAAATGGACTGAATAGTATGGAAATTCTGATTTTTTCATCTATTCTACTAACTACATTCCCTGGGCTTTAAAATGGACTGAATAGTATGGAAATTTCGCTTTGGGGTGTGTGAGATCGTGGTCGAACACAAAAGCTTTAAAATGGACTGAATAGTATGGAAATATAGGGCCTAAATGGGGCTCAAATGGGGCTCAAATGGGCTTTAAAATGGACTGAATAGTATGGAAATTTGAGGATCCAAATCATTGAAATAGCCCCATACCAAGGGCTTTAAAATGGACTGAATAGTATGGAAATCGGGCCTCCCTGATGAGAGGGGGAGGGTGACAATCCCGCTTTAAAATGGACTGAATAGTATGGAAATTTTTCTCCTCTTCCTCATTCATGGCTGCTACTTCCTTGGCTTTAAAATGGACTGAATAGTATGGAAATATCCAACCCCCACCACACAACACCCACCACAACCACGCTTTAAAATGGACTGAATAGTATGGAAATATCTTCCAGCGCCCCCGAGGAGGTCGAGGGGGGACTAGCTTTAAAATGGACTGAATAGTATGGAAATAAGAGGATGCAGACAATCTGTAGCCGGAAAGACCTCGCTTTAAAATGGACTGAATAGTATGGAAATATGGGATCCAGGGAGTTACTGTGGTGGATAAAAGTAGAGGGCTTTAAAATGGACTGAATAGTATGGAAATTATGTTCACAAGGTACTCTTCTGGGGACGGACATTTTAGGCTTTAAAATGGACTGAATAGTATGGAAATTGGGATTTTTTTCGAATTTAAGCATCGCAATTGCCTTGCTTTAAAATGGACTGAATAGTATGGAAATTCAACAGGAGGTTCTGGGGGCCCTGTGGGGTGGTTTGCTTTAAAATGGACTGAATAGTATGGAAATTATGTGAAGTGCCACCTTTCTGGTACTTCATACCGGGCTTTAAAATGGACTGAATAGTATGGAAATTCATGTGGATACTCAGAAAACGGGTTCTCTATCCATTGCTTTAAAATGGACTGAATAGTATGGAAATTCAAGGTGATAAAATGAAAAAGAAAACTTTCAAAAAAAGCTTTAAAATGGACTGAATAGTATGGAAATAATAAGGGCCCGGATAAGTTTCCGAAAAAAAGAAAGAGCTTTAAAATGGACTGAATAGTATGGAAATTCCGCTTTGAACTGTGTGAGATTGTGGTTGAGCACAAAGCTTTAAAATGGACTGAATAGTATGGAAATAGAAAAAATCAGAAAATATATATAGTACACAGTCTAGCTTTAAAATGGACTGAATAGTATGGAAATAAATTCTAAGGGAATTCGCTTCGCTATACATAGATATAACGAATAAAAGATCAGGGTTAAAATCAGACCAAAATGGGATTGAAATATTTTTAACATACTCTCAGCATTCTCTAATGAAACCTCAACATTTATTTTATGATTAACATTTCATTACAGCCGGCCTCCTCATGGTACTTAACCTTCCTGACCTCAATGTCATAATCATTAAATTCATCCATCAATGGTTTAAGGTGTAAAGAACGCTTTCTTCTGTGTATATTGTACACAGGAAATATTCTAACCTCTTTCCCGATCCTGAGCATCTCCCTCACAGATTCAACATGGAAACTGTAGTCCAGCAGGTCCTCATACAGGAAAAGGAAATTTGCAGAGACCACCAGGTCAAATTCCCCATCATCAAATGGGAGAAAGGGGAGTTCACCGGCTATGTACTCTGATGGGTTCCTTTTATAGTCATCCAGGAATCTTCTGAAAACCATCCTCCGGTAATCCTCAACAGGGATCCCATCAACCCTGAAATCCCTTAAAAAGTCCCTATGGTTCATGGTGTGGCTCCTGAAACTTTCGCATGCCAGTTTTTTAATTTCATCGGGGGTCCTGCTGTAGAGGGGGTCCACGGCTGTTACACTGAATCCCATCTCATCCATTTCGCTCCGGAATGAGCTCACACCTGCAGCACAGTCAAGTATCCTGCTGCCCTCCAGTTCCATGGGATCCAGGCTGAACATATCGATGTATTCAGCGAGGCCCCTACCAATGAAAACCACGGACTTCATAAGTTTTGATTCTATGACCATCTATAAAATTCATTCGATTTAGGCATGGATCACCCATCTGATGTATATGTGGGATGCAAAATAATGCTATTCGACGCAACTTTCTCTGGAGGGTACCTGCACTGACCGGTGTTGGGTGATGTATATCACCTTCTGACCCCCCACCTCCGGAATTAAATATAAAATCTTCCTGAAGGCCGTTCTGGGCATTAAATTAGAAGATTATAAATATCTCCCTCCACATAATAAATAAATGTGTAAAAAAATTTAAAGGGGGGTGAAAAATGAAGAGATTTACACTGGCACTTTCGATTCTTCTGGTGATTCTTACCATTGGAACAGTAAGTGCCGCCGATTCTGACAATCAGACTGATTCTAATGCACTCATAACTGGAACTGTGACACAGTGTAACAGTACAGATCCCTTTGAGGGTGCAGTTATAAACGTGGCCTCAGTTAATGGTTCCAGTGTGGCATCCGGGGTAACAGGTCCGGATGGAAGTTACTCTGTGAGTTTCCAGGCAGCCGATCGGACATTTATTGTCTCAGCAGTTGCACCTGGACACGTGATACCATCCAGCACTGTAACCCTTGATGAGTCAGGAAGAGCCAGGGCAGACTTCAGACTCGGAGCCCTGAACCTGACCAAGGGTTCATGGGATATCATCGGGCTTGACCATAACAATGTGAACGTCGGCCCCAATCAGTACCTCATCCAGGTACATGTCAAGAACAATGCCCTGACCACTGCCAACAATGTAACAGCCAACATCACATTCACTTCAACCAATCCCTACATCTACCTGGCGGCGAATGAAACAGCCAGCAAGTACCTGGGTGATATAGCACCTGGTGCAACGGTGGATGTGTTCTACCTTGTTGAAGTCTCAAGGAATTCACTGGCCTATCTGACATCCAGGAATTATACTGTGACGGTTGGAGGGACAAACACGGGTTCACCTGACACCATCAATGGAACACTCTATCTTGAGAAACTTGTCTCACAGAACCGTAACGATGTGGTATCCATAAGTGTGAGTAACCCGACACCTGCTATTGGGGATGTGATTGCAGTCACAGTGGTGTCCACGACAGCATCAGCGGGCTATGATATTGTTAACCTTCCACTTACCAACTACAACCCGGCTATTCTCCAGCCCATCAACGTGACGGTGACATATGGACCAAACACGAGCAACAATGTACGCCTCGATGCACCGGGCCAGACTAACTTCGTATCTGTCTGGCTCTTCAATGTTACAGGTGCAGGGGTGACCAGACTCTTTGGTCTCATAACCGACAGGAGCGGCTCAAGCTACCACTACAACTCAGACTTCGGTGAGAATATCACCATCAGGGCGCTTGAGAAGGCTGACCTTGCAATTGCAAAAACGGTTAATAACACAGCACCCAACATCGGGGGCACCGTCAAATTCACAGTTACAGTTGTGAACTACGGACCAAACAATGCAACGGGTGTTTATGTAACTGATCTCCTGCCATCACAGCTGAGCTTCGTATCAGCAACAGCATCCAGGGGAACCTATAACAGTACAACGGGTATATGGACCATAGGGAACCTCGGATACTTTGAAACAGTAACACTGAATATCACGGCCACAGTCACATCAACTGGAACAATCATCAACAACGCCAACGTCACAGGTGACGTCTTTGACCCCAACATGGCAAACAACTACGCCTCAGCGACACTGAATTCTCCACCAGCATCAGACCTAACCATAGACAAGTCTGTTAGCAATCCGGAACCCTATGTGGGTGATACAATCCAGTACACAATCACTGTGAGCAACAGGGGACCTGATAACGCAGCAGGAGTTGTGGTGGAGGATGTTCTACCGGCTGGACTGATACTCATAAGCGCAACACCATCCAAGGGCGCCTACTCCATGGGCACATGGAATGTTGGTGCACTGAACTACCTTGAAATAGCGACACTCACAATAATCGCCAGGGTCAACGCAACAGGCTTAATGACAAACTTTGCAAACATCACATCACCGAACTTTGACCCGAACCCTGATAACAACAATGACACGGTTGATGTTCTGGGAATCCCGGTGGCTGACCTGCGTATAGTTAAGCGCGTGGATAACGCGAGACCGAACTTCGGATCCAATGTTACCTTCACAGTTGCCGTTACAAACCTAGGACCAAGCAACGCCACAGGTGTAACCGTTAGCGACATACTCTCACCGGGCCTCGTATACCTCAGCCACAGCGTCACACAGGGAACCTACAACGCCACAACCGGTGTCTGGGACATCGGAGCACTGAATGAGGGTGCATCAGCCCTGATGAACCTCACGGTCCTTGTGAACACAACAGGTGATTCAAATAACACGGTTTCAGTCACTGGTAACGAGTATGACCCTGACATGACAAACAACGACGCAGTATCAACACTTAACGCAGTCTCAGCGGATCTGAACATCCAGAAGACCGTTGACAGCCCGGTTATAAACAACGGTGAGACAGCCACCTTTACGATAATCGTGAGGAATGCGGGTCCAGACACACCATCAAATGTTGTGGTCTCAGACCTACTACCAGCAGGACTCTCAATAGTATCATACACAGTTACACAGGGATCTTTCAACGCAACCACAGGTGTCTGGGAGGTCGGTTCACTACCGGCGCTGTTCCAGGCGACCCTCACACTCCTTGTAAGGGCAACCCAGGCAGGCTTCCAGACTAACATAGTTAACGTATCATCAGAGCTTCCAGATCCGCTGCCAGGGGACAATGTTGACGCGGTTACAGTCGATGTGAGGCCAAGCGCGGATGTTAAGATCACGAAGACAGTTAGCAGCACCGAACCTGAATTTTAGCAGCACCGAACCTGAATTCGGTGATACCGTGGTGTTCTACATAACGGTAACGAACCTTGGACCGGACACCGCCACGGTTGTGAGGACAGTTGATACAATGTCACCGGGTCTCGTCTACCAGTCCCACAGCGCATCTGCAGGTATCTACTTCCCAGAGTTCAATGTCTGGACGGTTGATTCCCTTGCACCCGGCGCATCAGAGACACTGAACCTCACCGTCCTGGTCAATGCCACTGGTGAGATGGTAAACACGGTTTCAGTCACCAGCAATGAGTATGACCCTGACATGACAAACAACCATGCTGCAGGGGCCTTAAATGCAGCTGCCCTGGCAGATATCGCAGTACAGAAGACGGTCCTGGTAACACCCATCAACAATGGACAGGTCACCAACTTCACGGTTACAGTCACCAACAATGGACCTAACGATGCGACAGGCGTCGCTGTAACAGATATTCTGCCAGCAGGACTCTCACTGCTCAGTCACAGTGCCTCACAGGGAACATTTGCAGGCGGAGTCTGGACTGTGGGTAACCTTGCAAATGGCGCATCAGCAACCCTGATGCTTGAGGTAATTGCCAATGCTGCTGCAATATTCACGAATTATGTGAATGCATCAGCTGACCAGTACGATCCACTGATCTCAAACAACAATGCAACAGCCCTACTCACTGTGAACCCATCATCAGACATATCAATCACAAAGACGGTGTCAAACAGCACACCGAACTTCGGTGACCAGATAACCTTCTTCGTGAGGGTTACAAACAATGGACCCGACGATGCGACGGGGGTTACGGTGACAGAAATACTGCCATCTGGACTGGTACACCAGTCACATGCGATTTCACAGGGTATATGCTATCCTCTTGCGTGCATATGGATAGTTGGAGACCTTGCAGGTGGCGCATCAGCAACCCTCAACTTCACGGTACTCGTGAACACCACCGGTGAACTGATAAACAGGGTGCAGGCAGTCGGGGACCAGTTCGACCCCTACCCTGAAAACAACACTGCGAACGTCACAGTAGACATTCCGGAGGCTGCCTATCTTGTGATAGATAAGGTGGCTAATGCGACGGTGCTTAACTTCAATGATACTGTGAGTTTCGTGGTTTCAGTCACGAATATGGGTCCTGATGATTCTGTGGGTGTTGTTGTTAATGACCTGTTACCATCAGGTCTTGCATACATCACTCACGGTGCTACACAGGGAACTTACAACGCCACAACAGGTGTCTGGACTGTTGGGGACCTTGCCAGGGGTGTTACAGCGGCTCTTGAGATTATTGCCCGGGTCGTTGTGAGTAACACTACTGTGACCAACATTGCTAATGTCACGGCTGAGACCTACAACCCGAACCCTGATAGGGACGCAAATGCCACCGTCACAGCCAATCCACGGGCCGAGCTTAACATAACTAAGAAGGCTGATAGACGGGCTGTACGTGTCGGACAGAACGTTAAATTCACATTAACAGTGACAAACAGTGGCCCTGACACTGCACTCAACACGACAGTCGTTGACAGGCTACCCGATTCAATGAGGTATGTTTCATCCAGTGCTACGGTTGGTTCATACAACCCGGTAACCGGCGTCTGGATGATAGGTGACCTGCCAGCGGGTTCAACAGCGGTCCTTGAAATAGTGGCCCAGATGATAAGGCGCGGCACATTCATCAACGTGGCAACGGTGAGCTCAGGCTCATCAAGCACAGGTAACAACACAACAGAGGTCGAAATTGAGGTCACAGAACCCTCACCGGGTCCAGGACCTTCACCAGGCAAGGTGCCGATGCAGCCAACGGGTGTTCCGGTAGCTGCACTTATGGCGGGCCTCATGCTCCTGGCTGCGGGTTCAGCCATGTCAAGGAGAAGATAAAAATATTTCCCTAATTTTTTATTTTTTGAGTGGTTTACTGTTTTTAGTATATGGCGGACAGCACAGTTTAAAGGTTGTTCTCAGTGCAACTTAATGGAACATGGTCATTACATGCACCGGTGTCTAATTGTTGTTCTCAGTGCAAAAGCCTACCGTGTAAGTGTTATTCTGATTACAGCGTATAAAACGTAAACTGTTATAAGTGCAGCCCCCTCAACTCTCCTGAGCTCCATATCCGTCCACATGAAGTACATGACGGCCAGTGTCACCCCTATGAGCACCGGGGCGTCAAGCATGAGTGATAGTGGCTCAACAGGGATCTTAACAAAGAGGGACGGGACCCCTATGCCTATCAGGATGTTGAATATGTTGCTACCAAGGACGGTCCCCAGGGAGAGACTGCACATATGTTTCATTGCAGAGTTAACAGCAACGAGCAGTTCAGCGAGGCTGGTGCCTATTGCAAGGGCAAAGAGGCCTATTATCATCTCAGGAACATTCATGACCTCAGCAATACCCACAGCACTGTATACCAGGATCCTGCAGAACACCACAAGCCCCAGGAATCCGGTGATAGCGTAGATGACGGTTTTCACGTCAACCTCGCCATGGTCCATGAGGTGGCTGCTGTAGTAGCCCCTCTGTTTTTTTATAAGGATCCAGAGGTAAACACCGTACAGTGCAATGAGGACCAGACCCGTGAGGGGTCCAACAGGGCCCATAAACATGAATAATGTGAGGATGAGTATACTCAGGAGCCCGAAGAGACCATCCCTCCTGATCTCATCCCTGTTTGTTGTAACTGCGCATGATAGGATTGCTGATATGCCCATCCAGATATATATATGATCATGATAAATAGATCTTTAACTGTAATGGTGGTCATATGAAGAATCTTTCAAGGGAACTGGTTTCAAGGATACAGGAGATATCACGTCCAGTCAAGATAATGCATGTATGTGGATCACATGAGCACACAATAATGCAGCATGGTGTACGATCCCTCCTCCCTGAAGAGGTTGAGGTGGTGGCAGGGCCGGGCTGTCCGGTATGCTGTGTCCCGGCAAGGGAAATCGACGAGTGCATTGAACTTGCAAGGCAGGGCGTCACAATAACAACCTTCGGTGACATGCTCCGCGTCCCGGGTTCCAGGGGGTCCCTTGCAGATGCAAGGGCAGACGGCGCGGATGTCAGGATAGTCTATGGTGTGAGCAACGCGGTGGAGATAGCAAGGAAACTCGACAGGGAAGTCGTATTCATGGCAGCAGGATTTGAGACCACCGCACCAACAACAGCCTCAGAGATACTCTCAGGACCACCTGAGAACTTCTCGGTCCTATCTTGCCACAGGCTCATACCACCCGCCCTCAGGTTCCTCATAGAGTCCGGTGAGGTGAACCTCAACGCCCTCATAGAACCCGGACACGTGTCAACCATAATCGGTATGAAGCCATATGAGCCATTCTCAAGGGACTATGGTATACCACAGGTCATAGCAGGCTTCAACCCCCTCGATATACTCATGGCGGTCTACATGATACTCCGCCAGATCGAGAGGGGGGAGGCGAAGGTTGAGAACGAGTATAAGAGGGCCGTGAGACCTGAGGGTAACCTTAAGGCCCAGAGGGCGATGGATGAGGTCTTCTATGTAACCGAGAGGGAGTGGAGGGGATTCCCGGTCATACCGGAATCGGTGTATGAGATAAGGGATGAGTTCTCGGAATTCAATGCAAGGGAGAAGTTCGATATAGATGTTGAGGATACGGTTGATACACCTGCGGGATGCATCTGCGGTGCGGTGCTGAGGGGTGTTGCAAGGCCAGAGGAATGCAAACTCTTCAGGACTGAGTGCACCCCCACCAGTCCCATCGGTGCTTGCATGGTGTCAAGGGAGGGCACCTGTAACATAGCCTACAGGTACAGCTCATTCTAGGTGTCAGGATGAGGGCCATTGCAGTTGACATCGACGGCACCATAACAGACAGAGAGAGGAGGCTGTCCCTGGAGGCTGTGAGGGCCCTCAGGGGCGCTGAGGAAGCGGGGGTGCCTGTTATAATAGTTACCGGCAATATCCTCTGCTTTGCAATGGCAACATCTATCCTGATGGGAACCACTGGAGGAGTTGTGGCTGAAAATGGTGGTGTACTGTACATCAATGACGAGGTGAGGGTTCTGGGTGATATGAGTAAGGCTGAGAGGGCCTACAGTCACCTCAAAGGGATTTACCCTGTCAGGAAGGTACCCTTCTCTGACCTGAGGGTGTCTGAGATAGCACTGACCCGGGATGTACCTGCAGACACTGTGAGGGAGGCACTCAGTGGCTTCGATGTTGAGGTCTATGACACGGGCTTTGCCATACACCTTACAGACCCTGCAGTGAATAAGGGCTCATCCATGGAGATCCTGCTGGAATCCATGGGACTGGGGATGGATGATGTCATGGCAATAGGCGACAGTGAAAACGATCTGGAGTTCATTGAACATGCAGGGTTCAGGGTCGCGGTTGCAAATGCAGACCCTGAACTGAAGGCGATTGCGGATTATGTAACCTCTGCGGCCCATGGAGAGGGGGTTGCAGAGGCTGTCCAGAGATTCTTGGGGGTGTGACCTATGTTGGGGATCGGTGAAGAGGCTGTTAAACGTGCCTTAAAATATGGTGAAATGGCTGAGGTCTACATTGAAAGGGAGAAGACACTGGAGGTCGAGATCCAGCGTGACCTCATAGACTTTGGTAAGATTGAATCCATGACAGGGATAGGTATCCGTATCCTGAAGGAGGGGCGGATGGGATTTGCCTACACATCGGATCCTGGGGGAGTTGATGCTGCTGTGAGGATGGCGGCCCAGAACCTTAGGCTCGCGGATCCTGATGAAAACTTCGGCTTCTCTGAACCCTCCACATATCCCTCGGTTAAGGGAATCCATGACAGGTCCTTCAGTGACCTTGAAGTTGAGGACTCAGTGGAGATGGCCGGTAGAATGATTGAGAGGGTCCTGGAGGAGGGATGCAAACCCACAAGCGGCGGCTTCACAGCTTCCCGGATTGAAACATTTATAGTAAACTCGGAGGGTGTTGAGGCATCATCAGCTTCAACAGTCTTCTCAGCCCACATCTCTGTGACAGCTGAGGGGAATGGTATGAAGACAACGGCCTACGAGTCAGATTCCTCCTGTAAACTTGACATCGACCCTGAGTGGATAGCTGGAAGGGCCTGCAGGATTGCAAAGGATTCGGTTGGTGGCAGGAGTATTGAGGGCGGTAAGATTCCAGCGGTCCTGGACTACCATGCAGCTGCAGGACTTCTTGGAACATTCGCAGCAGCATTCAGCGCAGATAATGTTCAGAGGGGGAGGTCCGTCCTGGCGGATAGGCTTGGGAGCCGGGTCACCAGTGAGGGTCTCTCAGTGTACGATGACGGCACCATGGAGGGTGGCCTTGGATCAGCCCCCTTTGATGGTGAGGGGACACCCTCCCAGCGGACAGTCCTTGTGGAGGATGGAATTCTGAGGGGATACCTGCATAACATCTACACAGCATCAAAGGGGAGGGTTGAGAGTACAGGTAATGGTCTGAGGGGCTACATGGAGGTTCCAGCTGTCTCAACCACTAACTTAATACTTGAATTTAACAGGACAGTCCAACTGGAGGATTTCATGGGGATATTCGTGACAGATGTCCTGGGTGCCCACACCGCAAATCCAATATCCGGTGACTTCTCGGTGGAGGCCAACAATGCATTCATGGTGGAAGCAGGGGAATTCACGCCTGTTAAGAAGGCAATGCTCTCAGGAAACATATTTGAGCTCATGATGAAGGCCTCATCAACGGACCTTGAAAGGAGACAGGTGGGGGGCTTTGTAACAGCACCTCTCATGTTTGAGGAAGTACATGTCACGGGATAGGCACATTAAGGGTCATGTCACTGAAGGATGCACTTCAACACTACCTGTCTGTAAGGGACGGGATTAGGGATGCAAGGTTCCTTGTCGCCTCCAGGACCCCAGCATCCTTTCACGGGGACTCAGGGATCTCTGAGCTCTGGATGGAACATGAAAGGATAGAGGCAGGTATGGAGTGTTCAGGGGCGTGTGACAGGTCTTTCCTCGATCTTAAGATTGAAATCGCTGAAAGAATCCTTGGGGAGTGTTCACTGTGCCCCTGGAGGTGCGGCGTTAACCGCCAGATGGAGAGTGGACGCTGCGGCGTCATGGGGCCCCGCGTGGCATCGGAGTTCCTTCACTACGGGGAGGAGGCACCACTGGTACCAAGCCATACCGTCTTCTTTTCAGGCTGCACCATGCGGTGTGTCTTCTGTCAGAACTGGGACATATCCCAGAACCCATCCACCGGCAGACACATTGAGGTGGATGAACTGGCAGCGATCATAGAGGAAAGGAGGCGCATGGGAGCAGCGAACGTCAACTTTGTGGGAGGAGACCCGACACCGGCACTCCCATACATCCTCCGGGTCCTCTCAGTGGTGTCCATCAGTGTACCCGTTGTATGGAACAGTAACATGTACATGTCCACGGAATCAGTCAGGCTCATAATGGGTGCTGCGGACCTGTACCTCACAGACTTCAAGTTCGGCAACAGTGAATGTGCAGAGAGACTTGCCGGTGTCCATGACTACTTTGAGGTCGTATCCAGGAACCACCTCATGATAGCAGGGGAGGACATGATAATAAGGCACCTGGTACTTCCAGGGCACCTTGAATGCTGCACCATGCCCATCATTTCATGGGTGGCAGAGAACCTGGGCACAGACACTGTGATGAACATAATGGGCCAGTACCGCCCCCTCTACAGGGCTTCAGCTTACCCTGAGATCAACCGCCCCCTCTACCTTGAGGAGCTTGAGGAGGCCAGAAGGTGGGCCCTGAGGGAGGGCCTTGAAAACATTATCTAGGAGGGTTCTCATGAAGATACTGATCACAGGGAGACCCGGCAGCGGGAAGAGCACCATGGTTGGAAGGCTGAGGGACTACCTTGAGGGTAAGGGCCTTTCGGTTGGAGGGATCATAACACCCGAGGTGAGGGTGGGTGGTTCAAGGTGGGGTTTCGAGGTCGTTGACATAGCATCGGGCAGGAGGGCTCTCCTCGCGTCACTGGAAACAGAGGGGCCACGTATTGGCAGGTACGGCGTAAATTTAGCGGCCATGGATGAATTGGCTGTCCCGGCAATCAGGAGGTCCCTGGATGAGGATGACTGTCTCGTCATAGATGAAATCGGTCCCATGGAGCTTAAGAGCCAGGAATTCAGGAGGGCTGTTGACGAGGCCCTCAACTCTGATGTCCTCCTCATCGCAGCGGTTCACAGGAGAACCCTTCAAAGTATAAAAAAGAGGGAGGACATAAGGGTATTTGTTGTTGATCCTGAGAAACGGGACAGGGTTTACGGGAGGATAATTGACTTACTTGGTGATTATCATGGAATGCGCTGATTATGGTCTTACAAGAAAACTTGAAAGGGATAACCTCAACCTCAACCCCCTACAGCGTGGTGGTGTTCTCCCTGCCGCTGCAAGGAAGGCCCTGTATGAATTCGGGGATGGTTACAGTGTCTGTGACTACTGCGACGGCAGACTGGACAAGGTCACAAGGCCCGCGGTAAACTGCTTCCTGGATGACCTTGCAGAGTTCACCGGCTCTGATGCCGTGAGGACGGTTCATGGTGCAAGGGAGGGTAAATTTGCGGTGATGCATGCACTCTGTGATAGGGGCGACACCGTTGTTGTTGATGGAAATGCCCACTACACCACACACCTTGCAGCTGAGAGGAACGGCCTTGAAATCGTTGAGGTTCCGTCGAGTGGACACCCCACCTATGAGGTAACACCCGAGGCCTACAGGGAGGTCCTTGAGGAGACCCTTGACAGGGTTGAGGTTAAGCTTGCGGTTCTCACCCATGTCGATGGTAACTACGGGAACCTGACAGATGCACGGGGCGTGGCGGACGTATGCAGGAAGCTGGGGGTTCCATTACTCCTAAACTGCGCCTATTCCATGGGGAGGCTCCCTGTTAACCTCAGGGAACTCGGGGTTGACTTTGTTGTTGGGAGCGGTCACAAGAGCATGGCAGCCTCCGGACCGATAGGTGTTCTCGGGATGAGATCTGAGTGGGAGGACCTTGTACTGAGGAGGTCCGGGAGGCATGAGAAGAAGGAGCTTGAACTCCTGGGCTGCACATCAAGGGGCGCGCCACTGGCAACCCTCATGGCCTCCCTGCCCTATGTGAGGGAGAGGGTTTCACGCTGGGACGAGGAGGTTGAGAAGACACGTTACCTGGTCTCTGAACTTGAGGATATTGGGGGTATAGAGCAGCTGGGTGTGAGGCCCAAGGAGCATGATCTTGTAAGGTTTGAAACCCCAGTATTCCATGAGATAGCGGCTTCACATCCAAGGAAGGGCTTTTTCCTCTATGAGGAACTTAAGAAGAGGGGTATAGTTGGAATAAGGAGGGGTCAGACAAAGTGGTTCAAGTGCAGCATCTATGGAATGACAGAGGAGCAGGTTCAGTACGTGGTTGACTCATTCAGGGATATAGTTGAGGAGAACCGGTGATTTTAGCTGTAGTTTCTTGAAAATAGAACAGTGAACGTTTCTTTATTTATGAAAGAATAGTAAGGGAAAAAAATCAGTGAATTCCAGTAAGCTGTTCTCAATGATGTGAGGTAACATTTAAAGGACCACAGGGAACTGGATCTCCCTCACATCCCCATGGAGGACCTCCCGCGGCGCACCTATTACGTCAAGACAGTTCTCCTCGACGTATTCTATGAGCCTTCGGTAGGCCTCCTCACGGTCTTCTGAGTATTCTGTGAATATCACAGTATGGCCTGGTATTGTGACTACCCTTATCTTTCCGTCACCCTCGGAGTCGCCCTTTACAGGTATACCCACATCGTATCTTCCCTCGTCCTTGAGGGGTGCTGTGTAGAATATCAGTGTGGGGTTACCGTCAGCTTCAAGTTTATCACTTGATGATACAAAGTCTGAAACCTCTTCAAGGACCTCCTGTGTCTTACTGAGGGGTCCTGTAAAGGTTATCAGTGCAAGTTTCTCATCATTCAGTGTCCTTTTACCTATCATTATAATCACCGTTAACCAACGACCATAACGGGCTTTGTGGCTGATTTAAGAACCTTCCTTGTTATACTTCCGGATATTATGCGATCAAGTCCGTGTTTGCCTGAGCTACCCATCACAACCAGGTCCACGTCCTCCTCCTCCATGACCTCAAGGATCACCTCTGCAGGGTTACCCTCAAGTATAACCGTATCAAGACGGGTCCCCTTCAGATGGCCCAGCTCCTGCTGGGAGCTGAATTCTTCCTTAAGGATGGATATTGCATTCTCTGACTGTTTCCTCATTATCTCCTCGAGGCGTCTGCTGATATCCTCGTCCCAGAGTTCTCTGTAGGATGTGTCAACGACACTTATACCCAGTATGTCTGCTCCGCTCATCCCTGCCATGTGGAATGCGTGCAGCGTTGCCTTCCTGGCGTCCTCTGAGCCGTCTGTGGGTATCAGTATTCGTCGGTACACATCTACACCCCTTCGCTTCCAAGGATTATGGAGTCGTCTGCTGAGTTCTGGAGTGCTACGCTGAAACCTGGCTCTGCACCTATAACCAGGGTCTCCTTCCCGTTCTCCTTTGCTATGTTTATTAGGGGGAGGAAGTCGGCGTTCCTTGTCATAATTGCAACCACATCGATGTTGGGGTTGTGTATGAGTTCAAAGGCTTCAACTGCGAGCTGAACATCCACATCACCTGCAACTATCATGGGTGAGAATCCCTGGTTCACGACTGCCTCGATCAGCTTATCTGAGGCGTACTGGTTCAGGAGCACCTTTCCTATCTTGAGGTTTCCCCTGTCAAAGAGGAGGTTCTTCACAAATTCAAGGTCTGAACAGAATTCCTTTCTGAGCATATTTGGACCATCAACAAGGAGTCCCAGACTCTTTTTATCCTTTCGACTGTTGTTTATTATCACAAAGTTATTATCATTATCCATTTTTATTCGTTCCTCTCTTTAACTTTTAATACCCTTATGTATCTAAAACCTTATATACTTATGTGGTGATGTTTGAGCTGCTGTTTTTTGGGGGGTTTTATCACCGGGGCCTGAGGGCTGATTCAATGAAAACCTCAAGGTCCTCCCAGAACCTGTCCCTGCTTATATTCCTGGCCTCCAGGACCATCCTGGATGTGAAATCAAGGTTCAGGGCATTTATGGCCAGTGTATGGATGTATATTGACAACTCTACAGGGTCGAGGTCGCTGCGGATGCTGCCGTCCTTCATGCCCTCCATTATGGCCTCAACCATGAGCCTCCACATTCCTGTACGGAGGTCCACTATCTCCTTCGCATCATCAGCTTCACTCAGCTCGAACCTCTCGGTGCCACTGTAGCAGTATACCCTGAAGTAATCTGGGTGTTCCTTTGAGAAGATGTAGAGGGCCTCCACCATGGCCCTGACCTTACCATATCCATCTGTGTCAAGCTCCATGCACATTCTGTACATCCTGTGGAGTATACGGACACCGTAGAGGTTCACTGCTAGGAAGAGGGATTCCTTGTTTTTGAAGTAGTAGTAGAGGAGGGCCTTGTTGACATCTGCCTCCCTGGCTATTTCATCCATGGTCACCCTGTCGTATCCCCTTGCAAAGAATGCCTTCTCTGCGGCCCTTATGATCTGTTCCCGTCTCCTTTCCCTTTCACGTTCGCGTCTTGAGGGCGCCATGTTGATTCACCTGCATGTCTATGAATATCTGTTCCGGTGGTTTAAAACATTTTTACCGGAAGTTTTATATAATATTAACTCCAAGTTAAATTTTAACCGGAAGTTAAAAATTAACTGACGGTTAAAGAGGTGTTTCTGATGGCTGAAAAGAAACCCGTACCTGAAGACTGGCCCCACATAGTAGGGGACTATGTGGTTGGCGACGCAGAAAGTCCGGTTGCGGTTGTCACCCTGGGCTCTCACATGGAAGATGAGCCTGTGAAGGCGGGCGCTGCAATTTCAGGTTCACTGCACACAGAGAACCTTGGAATAGAGAAGGTTGTTGGAAATGTGATCGCAAACCCCAACCTGCGATTCCTCCTTGTATGCGGTGCAGAGGTCATGGGACACATCACAGGACAGACCATGAAGGCCCTCCACGAAAATGGTGTTGATGGAGAAACAGGAAGGATCATCGGTGCAACCGGTGCAATACCATACATTGAGAACATGCCTGAGGAGGCCATAGAGAGGTTCAGGAGACAGGTTGAACTTGTGGACATGGTTGATGTTGAGGATCCATCCATGATAACTGCAAGGATAGAGGACTGTGTGGTTCATGACGCTGGTGCGATGGAAGAGGAACCCCTCGTTTTAAAGTTTCCGGAAATTAAAAAAGGGGATTCAGAAGAAAACACCTGATTATTTATTTTTAAGGGTCCTGACCGCCACCCAGAGGCGGTCACTTCCTCCTATTTTCCACGCCGGGACTGGGATTTGAACCCAGGAGGAGCAGAGCTCCACAAGATTTCCAGTCTTGCGCCTTACCTGGCTAGGCTATCCCGGCAGAACAGTTATGATTTTAATTCAGAAAAAAGTTTTTTAAGCGCCGGGACTGGGATTTGAACCCAGGCGGAGAGAATCTCCACGGGATCTCAAGTCCCGCGCCTTACCTGGCTAGGCTATCCCGGCAGTGTCAGATAAAAGAGATTGATAAACTCTTATTTATATAGTTTTTGGTGGGTGAATTTAGTTAGAGGGGTTTGCACCCCAGTTAACTTTTGAGTTCGATTTCGATGCTGACATTGTCAGGCACGTTGACCTTCATGACCTGACGCATGGCCCTTTCATCGGCCTCTATACCCACAAGCCTCTTGTGGATCCTCATCTCCCATTTCTCCCAGGTTGCGGTTCCCTCACCATCAGGGGATTTCCTTGTTGGAACCACGAGCCTCTTGGTTGGGAGGGGTATTGGGCCTGACATGTCCACGCCTGTCCTCTCAGCAATCTTCTTGAGCTGGTCACAGACGTATGCCAGTTTTTCAGGGTCTGTCCCTGTCAGTTTAATCCTTGCTTTGTGCATTTAAATCCTCCTGTAAAAAAGGGAAGAGGTGGGTTTATTTTGCTGGTACGAGGTCTATGCACATTCCAGCAGCCACTGTCTGTCCCATGTCCCTTATGGCGAATCTTCCCATGTGTGGGATGTCCTTTATCTTCTCGATGACCAGTGGCTTGGTTGGTTTGACCTTCACAACAGCAGCGTTACCTGTTTTCAGGAAGTCAGGGTTTTCCTCTTCCACCTGACCTGTTGCAGGGTTCATCTTCTGCACCAGTTCAAGGAAGGTACAGGCAACCTGTGCTGTGTGACAGTGGAATACAGGTGTGTAACCCACTGTTATGACACCTGGGTGCTGGAGAACAACGATCTGTGCCGTGAACTCCTTGGCAACCTTTGGCGGGTTGTCCAGGTGTCCTGCGACGTCTCCCCTTCTGATGTCGTTTTTACCGACACCCCTGACGTTGAAACCTATGTTGTCACCAGGTTCGGCCTGTTCGATCATCTCATGGTGCATTTCGATGGATTTGACCTCTCCACTTACACCTGCAGGTTCGAATATGACATTTTCACCCTTCTTGAGGACACCTGTCTCTACACGTCCCACTGGGACGGTACCGACACCTGTGATGGAGTAGACGTCCTGTATAGGGATCCTCAGTGGAAGGTCCACAGGCTTTTCGGGTGCTTCAAGGTCGTCAAGGGCTTCAACGAGTGTTTTACCCTTGTACCATGGGGTGTTTTCGCTCTTTGATGTTATGTTGTCCCCTTCAAAGGCGGAGAGTGGGATGAATTCAACGTCGCTTGGCTTGTAACCCACTGTTTTGATTAGGGCTGCAACCTCATCCTTGAGGGCGTTGAATTTCTCTTCGTCGTAGTTGACGAGGTCCATCTTGTTGATGGCGACTATGAGCTGGTTTATACCCAGTGTCCTTGATAGGAACACGTGTTCCTTGGTCTGGGGCATTACACCGTCGTCCACTGCAACTACTAGGACTGCTGCGTCTGCCTGGGACGCACCTGTGATCATGTTCTTAACGAAGTCACGGTGTCCGGGGCAGTCCACGATTGTGAACTCGTACTTGTCTGTTTCGAATTTGGCGTGTGCAAGGTCGATTGTAACTCCTCTTTCCCTTTCCTCGGAGAGCCTGTCCATGACAAACCTGAACTTGTCTTCACCGTCAGCTAACTGCTGTTCGGCGATTGCTCCGGCCTGCAGGAGCAGGTGTCCCACTAGTGTGGATTTTCCGTGGTCTACGTGTCCAATAAACGCCAGGTTCATGTGTTCTTTTTCTTTAGCCATAATATACCTCCATATATGATGGTTTAGCCTGATTTTTTAGATCCAGCAAATGGGCATGCTGTTTGTCTAAGGTAATTTCCTATATTCTTTTTAATTATATAAGTTTAATGGGATTAACCCAGGTAGTGGTCTGCCCTGTAGGGTTCAGGACTCAGACCCTTCCTGGTCCTTACCTCCCTTATTATGGTGTGCTGCAGTTCGTTTGGAAGTCTCTCGAATCCAGCGTTCTCTGTTGACCAGAGACATCGTCCCTCGGTGGCTGACCTGATATCGCCTGCGAATCCAAACATCTCCGCCACTGGTACAGTGGATTCAACGGTTACCATGTCACCCTCCTGGGTCATGTTGACGATCTGTCCACGCCTGTTCTGTATCTCACGTGTCGCGCTTCCCATGTAATCCTGTGGCACGTTGATGAATACCTTCTGTATGGGTTCAAGGAGCACTGGCTCTGCAGACATCATGGCACCGAATATACCCTTCCTTATGGCTGGAAGGACCTGTGCGGGACCCCTGTGGACAGCGTCCTCGTGGATCTTGGCGTCCATGAGTTTTATCTTAACCCCCATGACCTTCTCCTTGGCCAGTGGGCCGTTGTCCATTGCACTCTCAAATCCGTCCATGAGGAGCTCCTTGATCTCGTCGAGGTACTGGATACCACGGGTCATGTTGATGAAGATGTTCTTCTCATAGACATCCCAGACCCTTCTGGCTTCCTCCTTATCCATACCTGCCTCTATGAAGTTCTTGGCCATCTCCTTACCCTTTACACGACCTTCTTTTATCTTACCTTCCTGTATAGCTTGCATCACTGATTCTTCAACTGGTTCAATTTCTATGTAGAAGCGGTTGTGTTTGTTGGGTGATTTACCCTCAACGGGTCCTGCGGTACCTGCAACGGTCTCCCTGTAGACGACTATCGGTTCTGATGTCTCTATCTCAACACCCTTCTCGTTGATCCTGTAGGCTATGATCTCAAGGTGGAGTTCACCCATACCTGAGATGAGGTGTTCACCGGTCTCCTCGTTTATTTCAACCCTTACGGTTGGGTCCTCCTTACCGACCTGCCTGAGTACCTCTATGAGCTTTGGAAGGTCCTTGGTGTTCTTGGCCTCAACTGCAACTGTAACCACTGGTTCGGAGATGTGTTCAAGGCCCTCAAAGGCCTTTATCTTCCTGCCGGTGTCGCAGATTGTTTCACCTGCAACTGCATTCTTGGCACCTGTTATGGCCACGATGTTACCTGCAGGGACCTTGTCGGTGTTAACCCTCTCTGGTCCCATGTAGACACCGACCTGCTGTACACGTGCCTTGCTGTGGGAACCCACAAGGAAGACCTCGCTTCCCTTCTCTATTGTTCCACCATAGACACGTCCCGTGGCGACTTCCCCGGCGTGTTTGTCTATACTCACATCGGTTACCATCACTGCAAGGGGGCCTTCAGGGTCTGTTTTTAGCATGGCCTGTCCCTCTTCGCTTTCAAGGTCCCCGGACCATATTATTGGGACCCTGTATGCCTGGGAATCGGCGGGGCTTGGCAGGTGTTCAACAACCATTCCAAGAAGGACCTGGTGTAGCGGCACCTTCTGGGCAAGTTCCTTCTGGTTGTCCCCCTTACAGTACTCGTAGATGTCGTTGAAGTTTATGCCTGTCTCCTGCATTATGGGGACGTTTATCGCCCAGTTGTGGTAGGCTGAACCGAAGGCGACACTCCCATCCTCAACACGGACCTGCCATTTGTCCCTGAACTCCTCAGGGGCCATGTTCTTGATGAGTTTGTTTGCATTTGCTATGATCTTCACGAACCTCTCCTGGAGCTCACTGGCGTCAAGTTTAAGTTCGTTTATGAGCCTGTCAACCTTGTTTATGAAGAGGACGGGTCTCACGTTTTCCTTGAGGGCCTGCCTTAGCACGGTTTCTGTCTGGGGCATTATGCCCTCAACGGCACATACAACAACAACTGCACCGTCAACGGCCCTCATGGCCCTTGTAACGTCACCCCCGAAGTCAACGTGACCTGGTGTGTCGATGAGGTTTATGAGGTATTCATTTCCCTCGTAGGAGTGGACCATTGAGACGTTCGCAGCGTCAATGGTGATACCCCTTGCCTGTTCCTGTTCGTCGAAGTCAAGGAAGCGCTGATCCCCTGCCAGTTCAGCGGAGATCATCCCAGCACCAGCCAGGAGGTTGTCGGAGAGTGTTGTTTTCCCGTGGTCAATGTGTGCCACTATACCGATGTTACGGATGTACTCTGGCTGGTACATGAGCTCCTTAATCTTACTAATCATTTTTGCACGTCTGCTCACTAAAACCACCTGTAAGTTTAATGTGCGGATCTGGCTATCCTTTCTTTCTCTTCCTTCTTCTGAATCGCGAAGCTTCTTGTGTCGTACTCTGCAGCCAGCATTATCTCATTCGCAAGGCACTCCTCTATGGACTTCTTGTTCTTGAATGCTGCCTGCATTGCGCCCTTGGTTATGAATCCCAGTGAGAGGTCCACCCTCCTCTGGGGGGAGATGTCAACTGCGACCTGGTAACCTATACCACCGTACTTGATCCTTGTGGTCTCCTCCCTGGGTGAGGTGTTTTCAACGGCCTTGACAAGGACCTGGACAGGGTTCTCCTTTGTCCTCCGGTTTATGATTTCAAAGGCTTCCTGCACTATCTTGTAGGCCTTGTTCTTTTTACCAGAGTTCCTTTCTGTCCTCATCACCTTGTTTATGAGCCTCTCAACAATGGAGACCTTTGACTTTGCGAACTGTCTCTTGACGTGTCTTCCCATGGTGTGGGGGACGAGTATGCTGTCAAGGCATATGTACTTGGCGAGGCCCATATCCTCAACCTTGACCTCGTCCAGTTCCCATTTATCAAAAACTAAACTCATAAGGATTACCTCACAGGTTTTTCTATTTTCCCTTTAACCATTTCCTGCAGGGATACGTTGTTGACCTTTGTCACCTTCCACCTGACACCGGGTATGTCACCCATGGACCTTCCTGAAGGTCCACCTATGCCCTCAACAACAACCTCATCGTGTTCATCGATAAAACCAATGGCGCCGTCTCCAGGTGCGAAGGCGGTGATCTGTTTTCCGTTCTTTATGAGCTGGACCCTGACACATTTCCTTATGGCTGAGTTTGGCTGTTTTGCCTCTATACCAACCTTCTCGATCACTATGCCCCTGGCCTGTGGTGCTCCCTCAAGGGGGTCTGCCTTAACGTCAAGGCGCAGTGATCTCCTCTTGTAGTGTGTGTCCTTCCATTTGAACTTCTGCCTCTTGCTTTTAAGTTTCTTTGCTGCGAAAAGTCCTGGCAAATAAGATTCCTCCTGTAAAGATTATTTTATTATGATATTGCTTATGTTATGCTGTCTTCTGGCCAGAAGTCTGGCCCTCTCTATGTTCTGGCCGCCACGTCCAATGGCGATTCTCTTGTTCTTGGGGTCTGTTTCGACTGTGGCTATCTTTTCACCGTTTTCCTTCTGGAGTATCCTGATACTCCTGACCTTTGCGGGTGCCATGAGGTTCTTTATGAACTCCACGGGGTCGTTTGAGTGTTCTATTACTTCAACACCCTTATCAAGGGCCTTCTGGACCTTGGCAACTGTGCTTCCCTTTTTGCCTATGGCCAGACCCATATCGCCCTTCTTGACAAGGAATGTTACCTTGCCGTTTTCATCATCCACGATGCAGTCCTTCACCATTGCACCGGTCATGCTCTCAAAGAGTGCAATGTACCTTATCTCATTTGTGGTAAATTTGATAGTCACAGCAACCTACCCCACCATTTCCAGTATTGTTGAATCACCTGGATCCTGGATTAAGAGGGCCCCCACGGTGAATGGTTTACCGCAGACAGAGCCCAGTTCAACACTGGTGCCTTCATGGGTGTAAACTGGAATCTCTGATAGCTTCGCATAGTATTCTATGTCCTCCTTGAGGTCCTCTGGAATGTTGCTGGCCATCACCACCAGTTTACCCTTACCCAGTTTGAGGCTCTGAATTGTCCTCTTTGATCCAAGGATAACATTACCAGTATCTACAGCGACTCGTATTCCTCTATCTATGTCCATCTACTGCCTCCTATTTTCTTTCTTTCATTACTACACTAACGGAACCTGTACCCAAGGGTATAGGTTGCCCTATAATAATGTTCTCTATGATACCGGTGAGGTGGTCCACCTCGCCCCTGATACTTGCTCTCAGAAGGTGCTTACCGGTTTCCTCAAAAGAAGCCCTTGCAAGAACGCTTGCTTTTTCACCACTAATACCGTGCCTTCCAATGGACTTGACAGATCCATCAGCGGTCATCATATCTGCAACGAGCATTATGTGCCTTATGTCGACTGTTAGCCCCTGTTCCTCCATGGTCCTCTTTGCTTCGTGTATTATCGCGTTTCTAGCTGCCTCTATGCCCAGGACTGTCTCTATCTCATGTATATCGTTGGTTGTAGTCCGGACCTTATCCACACCCTCTTCTTTAAGAACAGCTCCAAGGTTTGAACCCTCAGTGTGGATTACCCATTCATCATCCTCTTTACGGATAACCACCTTTCCTATGTTTTTAACCCCGCTTATCTGGAGTTTCCTCACCTTATCTGCGAGTAGCCTTAGCTCCCTTATGGTGGGTTTCGCGGGTTCAAATCTCAGTGTGTTGTTATCTATTTCTACTTTCTTAAAAGTTTTTTCCACCTTGGCCAGTATCTCATCATATTCAAGGTGCTTCTCCTGGATTTTTTCATCATCCAGTTCAGCAACAACTGACATGTCAGCGTACTGGATGCTGAAATTTTTAAGCACATCGTTCAGGGTGCTCTTACCTATCTTGTTGGCCTTCCTTCGCACGAATTCCTCATCGTACCTGAGGTCCCCCTCGAAGTAGATGCTCATTGTTGGCGTGGATATCTTCTTCCTGGCGTCAACGATCTCTATGAGCCTTGGAAGACCCAGTGTAACGTTGAGCTCTGCCACACCTGCATAGTGGAAGGTACGCATTGTCATCTGGGTACCTGGCTCACCCACTGACTGGGCTGCCACCGTCCCAACGGCCTCACCGGCCTCAACCCTGGCCCGGTCATAGGCTCTCCTGACACTTCTTATGAGCTCATCCAGTTCATCGTCACTGAGTTCATGCTTCTTCACGGCCTCAGCTATATCCTCAATGAGTTTCGGGGGGAACTTGGCCCTCTTCCTTTTGACGAGCGCCTGGACCTTGAGTATCCGCTGATAATCCTCCTCCACTGCATCCAGGAGTTCATCATCCTCAAGGCCCTGGTTTCTCTCAGCTATTCTGCTGAAGAGCCTCACCATCTCCTGGAGCTCGGATTCCTTCAGCTTATCCTCATCGGCAATCCGGGCCACATATTCCACCACCGGATCCGGGAGGATGATCCCGTTCTTTGAGGAGTAATCCTCTATCTTCCCTATAATGTCCTGCACAGAATCACCTTACCCCTTTGACTTGAGCCTTATCTCCTCTACGAGTTTGTCGAGGTCCACTACCCTTCCATAGTCACTCTTTGCCGGATCAACGCCATCCTCACCGAAGCGGTTCTGTATTATAACACCCCTGTTATCAACTACCCTGCCGTCCTCATCGACTGTGAGGTCCTGGAGGGCGTTTACGAGACGCCTCTGCATGTAACCGCTCTGAGCTGTACGGATGGCTGTATCAACGAGACCCTCTCTTCCCCCCATGGCATGGAAGAAGAATTCTATGGGGTCAAGTCCCTCCTTGTAACTTGAGTGCACGAATCCGCGGGACTTAGCACCGAGCTCTCCCTTCTTGAAGTGGGGGAGTGTCCGGTTGTCGTATCCCCTGCTGATACGGCCACCCCTGACTGACTGCTGTCCCACACAGGCTGTTATCTGGGTGAGGTTGAGCATTGAACCCCTTGCACCTGTAAGTGCCATGATTACTGCGTGGTTCTCGTCCATGTCAAAGTAGCTCTCTGCGATTTCCCCTGACTTGTCCCTTGCTTCACCGAGGACCTGCATTATCTTCATCTCCAGAGTCTCCTCGAGGCTCCTTCCTGGTAGCGGCTCGAGTTCACCGTTCTCGTAGGCCTCAATGAGCTGGTCCACCCTTGCCTCCGCGTTCCGCAGGTGGGCCTCTATTCTTTCACGTGCCTCCTCAGGGATCTCCTCATCGTTGGTACTTGTGGTGAAACCTGCGTGCATTATACCGGCTATTGCGAGCTTGGTTGCTGAGTCAAGGAATTCCCTTGCGGCGTCGGCGCCGTACTCCTTGACTATGTGGTCAAGGATCTTACCTGCGAAGGCACCGTAGGCCTTCTCGTCGATGACCCCTGAAATCAGCTGCCCGTTTTCTATCACAACGTAGGCATCGTTTTCACATTCCATTTCAAGGCATTCCTCGCACTTCCTGCAGATCTCGGCCCGGTAGACCATGTTGAGGTCATCGGGGAGAACCATGCTGAAGATCTCCTTGCCTGTCCAGTCACGTCCCCTCCTGTCTGGAAGTGGCAGCCCCGCCTTCTTGAGGATCTGGAAGACCTTCTCCTCACTGAAGACTGCTCTCTTCCTTGTGAGGAGGTAGGCCCCGGATATATGGTCGTGTATACCACCTATTATGGGCCCACCGAACCTCGGTGATAGTATGTGCTCCTGGACACGCATCAGGGTCTTGGCCTCTGCCCGGGACTCCTCAGTCTGGAACACGTGCATGTTCATCTCGTCACCGTCAAAGTCTGCGTTGTATGGGGGGCAGACACACAGGTTGAGGCGGAAGGTCTTGTAGGGCAGTACACGGACCTCGTGGGCCATCATGGACATCCTGTGGAGGGATGGCTGACGGTTAAAGAGTACGATGTCACCGTCCTTGAGGTGCCTCTCCACTATGTATCCGGGTTTGAGGTTCTCAAGGACGACTTCCTTGGTCTCATTGTAGATCCTTATCTTGCGTCCGTCGGGTCTTATGACGTAGTTGGCTCCCGGGTGGATGTCCGGCCCGTTCTCGATGTACTCCCTCATACGGTCTATGTTCCATTCTGTGACGTAGACGGGTACGGTGACCTCCCTGGCTATGATTTCAGGGACACCCACCTCGTTTATGCTGATGTTGGGGTCAGGGGAGATGACGGTACGGGCAGAGAAGTTAACCCTCTTACCTGAAAGGTTGCTCCTGAACCGTCCCTCCTTACCCTTGAGCCTCTGGGCCAGGGTCTTGAGGGGCCTTCCGGATCGGTGCCTTGCAGGGGGGACACCTGAGGCCTCATTGTCGAAGTAGGTTGTCACATGGTACTGGAGGAGTTCCCACAGGTCCTCCACGATCAGCTGGGGCGCCCCTGCCTCCATGTTCTCCTTGAGGCGCTGGTTTATCCTCAGTATATCAACCAGTTTATGGGTGAGGTCGTCCTCTGACCTTTCACCGGTCTCGAGGGTGATTGAGGGTCTCACAGTTACAGGGGGGACCGGGAGGACTGTCAGGACCATCCATTCTGGCCTTGCAACCTCGGGGTTGACACCGAGGATGAGGGCGTCGTCATCACTTATCCTCTCAAGACGCTCCCTCACCTCACTGGCTGTGAGCTTGTAGTCTCCCTCGACGATTGAGACTGGCTTGTCGAGTTTGATCTCCTCCTGTTCCTCCTCACAGTGGGGGCACTTATCACGGCGCGCCTCTGTGTATATCTCCTTTATTATGGGTGTGAGGCTTTCCTCCTTCTCCATTGCATCAAGGATCCTCTGACGGTATTCCTCGATTTCAGTCTCTGTGAGGAGGACCCTGCTGCATTTTCTGCACGTTGATCGCAGGATCTTGTGTATGGTGTCTGCGAATCCCACGTGTATGACGGGTCTTGCAAGGTTTATGCTTCCGAAGTGTCCCGGGCACTCCCCACCCTTGGCGCCGCAGGTCCTGCAGCGGAGGCTTGGGTCTATCACACCAAGCCTGGGATCCATCAGCCCGTTCTCTATGGGGTACCCATCCTCGTCATAGGTGTCCGGGGTGACGATCTGGGCCACGGACATCTTCCTGATGTCCTCGGGGGACATGAGGCCAAAGTTTATCTGGGAAATTTTCTTTAAAATTCCTCTCAAGGTATTCTCTCCTTTGATTTATTCCCTTAAATTCATCATCATGCCTTATCTTCCAGTATGAGTTTCGGGAAGATGCAGAGACTCTTGAGTTCGTCCAGCAGTAATTTGAAGGCGTATGATACCTCCACAGGGAATGATTCCGAGTCCTCACATATTGGACAGTACTTCTTGTCCCTTATCTTGTCATAGACTGCCACCATACCACACTCTGCACATACCAGTGCCTCATATTTGTCTGATTCATCAAGAAGTCTCTCCTTAAGGGCGAGGGCAGCTCCATGTGCGATGAGGCAGTCCCTTTCCATTTCACCGAATCTGAGACCTCCTTCCCTTGCCCTTCCCTCTGTGGGCTGTCTTGTGAGGACCTGGACCGGACCCCTGGATCGTGCATACACCTTGTCTGTTGTCATGTGGTGCAGTTTCTGGTAGTAAGCCACTCCAATGAATATTTCAGCCTCTATCCTCTCACCGGTTATGCCGTTGTAGAGTGATTCAACACCTGCACTTTCAAATCCATTTGCCCTGAGGGCCTCCTTTATGTCATCTTCGTCTTCACCTGTGAAGGGTGTTCCATCCACCCTGCGGCCCTCCATGCAGGCAGCCTTACCTGCCAGCATCTCAAGGACCTGTCCCACAGACATCCTTGATGGTATGGCATGGGGGTTTACTATGAGGTCCGGGACTACTCCGTCCTCGGTGAATGGCATGTCCTCCTGGGATACTATGAGTCCGACAACCCCCTTCTGACCGTGCCTTGAGGCGAACTTGTCACCGAGTTCGGGCTGTCTCTGTTCCCTGACCCTGATCTTGGCGAGTCTGCTACCCTCAACGGTTTCTGTGAGCAGGACAGCGTCTACTATACCCCTTTCTCCATGGCGTACAGTTACTGATGTTTCCCTTCTTCGTTCTGCCACGGTCCCGAATTCATCTATCTCTTCAAGGAAACGTGGAGGTGATGTTTTACCTATCAGGACGTCGCCTGATGACACCTCTGTCTCGGGGTTTATTATGCCGTCCTCGTCAAGGTGCCTGTAGTCGCTCTCTGACCTGTAGCCCCTGACGCCCTTCTCCGGTATCTCGAAGCGGTCCTCCTGACCACCAGGGTATCTCCTCTCGGCGGCCTCATAGGACCTGAAGAATGAGGACCTTGCAAGGCCCCTCTCGAGGGATGCCTTGTTGAGTATGAGGGCGTCCTCCATGTTGTAGCCCTCATAGGACATTACAGCAACAACGAAGTTCTGACCTGATGGTCTTTCATCGTAGCCTGTTACATCTATTATCCTTGTCTTGACTATTGGGACCTGGGGGTGGTGGAGGAGGTGTGCACGCGTATCTGTCCTAAGGTCATAGTTTGATGCGTAGAGACCAAGGGCCTGCTTGGTCATCCCCGCCTCCATGGTGTTCCTTGGTGATGAGTTGTGGTTTGCAAAGGGGATGATACCTGCACAGATACCGAGCATGGTGGATGGGTCTATTTCGAGGTGTGTGTGCTCGTCGGTGACCTCATCGGGGCTCATGGCTATGTAGGAGTTTTCTTCCTCCTCTGCATCCAGGTACTCTATTACACCCTCAGCTATGAGGTCGTCCCATGACATTTCACCTGATTCCAGCCTTTCAAGGTGTTCGTCTGTGAGTAGGGGGTCCCCGTCCTTAACTATGATAAGGGGCCTCCTGGCCCTTCCAGGGTCTGTGAATATGTATATCTCATGATTTTCAGGGTAATGGGTTATGTTCATTTCAGGGGAGACTTCTCCTGATCTTCTCTTCTCCCTCATCTCTTCAACAAATTCTTCAGGGTTTTCACAGCTCCCTATAAGCTTCCCGTTAATGTAGATTTTGGTTTTACTCACTTAACAGCCTCCCGGTGAAAAATTAGTTCACAACCCCCATCTTTTTTATGATCTCCTCCACCTCACTGGCATCTGAGCCCTCGGATATCTTTGCCAGCAGGGCGAGGTTCTTAACAAGACCACAGTTTGGACCCTCAGGGGTCTCATTAGGACAGATCTTACCGAACTGGGTCGGGTGAAGGTCCCTTGCCTCGAAGTGTGGCTGGCTCCTGCTGAGGGGTGAAACGACCCTCCTCATGTGTGAGAGTGTACCCATGTAACTTGTCCTGTCCAGCAGCTGGCTCACACCTGCCCTTCCACCAACCCAGTTACCGGTTGCAATGGCGTGTTTGAGGTTCTCTGTCAGCACATCGGATCTCACAGCCTGCTTGACGGACGGCTCCTTACCCCTCGCAAGGCTCCTCTCGAGCTGGTAGCTCATATCCCTGCTGAGACTTGTGAAGGCCACCCTTAGGAGGTCCTCCATGAGGTCGCCTGAAACCCTGAGCCTCTTGTTCGTGTAGTGGTCCTTGTCATGGGGTTTGCGCTCCCCTGATATGACCTGCAGGAGCATCTCGGTCATCTCAGCAAGGTATGTTGCCTTCTCGAGCCTCTTTTCGGGTCCTGTTCCTATATGGGGCAGGAGGTAGCGGTCTATAACGTCTTCAGCCCTTTTTATACGGTAGTCCTCGGTCATGCCCTTGGCGACCCGGTTACCGATGTACTTTATGGCGCTTCTTATGAGGTACTCCTTCATATCCTCTTCATCAAGCTCATCCATCTCCTTTTTGTTGAGGTTGAGCTTTTCAAGGGAGACCTGTATATCGTCTGCAGCTATCATCTGGTAGTTGAAGTCGTCTGATATGGCTGTGATGATTTGCTGGTCAGTTGCAAGTCCAAGGGCCCTGAGTAGTATGACAAGTGGGATTTCCCCTGGAACGTATGGGAAGGATATCCTCAGGAAAACACCGGTCTTCCTTGGCTTACGGTACTCGAGGGATATTCTGGCCCTGAATCCGCTCCTTATGGATGTTACTATTGCCCTCGCCCTGTTTTCATCCTCTTCGCCGATTCTCTCAAGGATTATCTTGTTGGGGGCTATCTCCTCCATTGTGACGATGGACCTCTCTGATCCGTTAACAATGAAGTAACCTCCCGGGTCTGCAGGGTCCTCGCCCTTCTCAATGAGTTCCTTTCTGTTGAGGCCATGGAGGTGGCATATCTCGGATTTCAGCATCACAGGCAGTTCACCGATGTACACCTTCTCAAATTCTGTTTCAGGCCCGCCCTCCTTGATGAGCCTCATCTCCAGGCTCATGTGGGCCGAGTATGTGAGGTTCCTCAGCCTTGCCTCCGTGGGATATATCTTGCTCTTTGAACCGTCGGCCTCCTTGATGAAGGGCTTCTCTATGCTAACCTTTCCTGTCTCAACCCGGTACTTTCCCTGCTCCAGTTCTATGGGTTCACTTGTATCTATTATCTCCTGTATGCGGTTACTAACGAAGTCGTTGTATGAATGGATGTGGTGGTCCACCAGGTCGTATTTATCAAAAAACGCGTCTACCAATCCCCATGCACTTTTTTTCATGGACTTCCTCCAAAACAAATTAAATGATGAAATGATCCTGCAGCGCTAATCTTAAAAACTAGTCCTGAACAAGCCTGTAAGTTACGAATTCCTCTGCAGTCGGACTTTTACGGATTATCTTCACTATATCCCCCCTCCTGGCACCTATGGCCTTGGCCACAGGGTCTGTTGTTTTTATTTTTGGAAGCTGTTCTGGATGCGCATCGAGCTCTTTAAGCACCCTCTTTGCTTCAGATTCATTCAAAACTACGTGTTCCGGAACCAGCTGGTGTTTCAAGATCTCCCTCTTCACAATTTAGTCCTCCAGATAAAAAGTCACAGTAAAATTAGATAGCGGGCCCGACGGGAATTGAACCCGCGACCACTTGGTTAAAAGCCAAGCGCTCTGCCAGACTGAGCTACGGGCCCTCGAGGAACGCCCTGGCCGGGAATTGAACCCGAGTCGCGGGCTCGACAGGCCCGCATGATAGCCCCTACACCACCAGGGCAGGTCTCCAGAATGAGAGCATATCATGTTCTCTCGTTACCTGCTTATATACTTTTCCATTGCTGTATGACATACATGTTATGAGTTCTATTTTTCTGGTATTTAAAGCTTTCACACCATTTTGTGAAGTCCCGCCTGCCGGACTTGAACCAGCAACCCTCGGATCTACAGTCCGATGCTCTGCCAATTGAGCTAAGGCGGGTTGATATACATCGTTGGACATGATGTATATTTAAGCTTTGTGGATGGGACCACCCGGATTTGAACCGGGGTCTCAGGCTCCCAAAGCCCAAAGGATCGACCAAGCTACCCTATGGTCCCTTTCTGAAGCCCCGGACGGGAATTGAACCCGCGACCACGAGATTACAAGTCTCGCGCTCCACCAGACTGAGCTACCGAGGCATTTCCAATGTTAGTAACTACTCATTTATATAGTTTGTGGTTAGGGTTGCATGGATTCCTCAAGCACCCTAACTGCTGGAAGCTCCTCCCCCGCAAGTAAACTTATGCTGGCGCCGCCGCCGCTGCTGATATGGTTTATCCTGTCCTCAAAGCCCATCTTCACGGCTGCAGCAGCGAGGTGACCACCACCTATTATTGAGAAACCCTCTGATGAGGATATTGCATTCAGTATGTCCTCGGTCCCTATGCTGAATTCAGGGTTCTCGAATACACCTGCAGGTCCATTTGCAAAGAGGGTACTGGCCTCACGTATCCTCCTGGCGTAGAGCTTTATGGTTTCCATCCCGATGTCCTGTATGGGATAGTTGGGTATCTTTTTAACAGGGACATCAACCCTCTTACCCTCCCTGCAGACAGCCACATCCACAGGTACAAGTATCTTTTCAGGGAAGCGCTTCTTCAGTTTCTTCGCCACCTTGATGAAGTCACAGTATCCCCTGCTCCTGATGAAGTCCATATTTACCTTACCTATCTTAACTCCGCAGCCAGCCAGGAATATGTTGGCAACAAGCCCTGTTGTGAGAACAAGGTCTGCGCTGCCGTTTTCAAGGACGTTCTTCATGACCATTATGGAGTCATCAACCTTCACCCCACCCAGGACATAGACACATGGCCTTTCAACATTCTCTAGGGCTCCCTGAAGTGTACGGAGTTCCCTTTCCATCACACGACCCGCAGCCGAGGGCACCCTCAGTGCAAAGCCAACAAGGGAAGGCTGGGACCTGTGGGCCGCCGCAAAGGCGTCATTGATGAAGTAGTCCAGGAGTGGTGCCAGCTTTCTAACCAGGTGGGTCTCTGCCTGCTCCTCAGGGTCCCTCTTGAGGACCTCCTCTGAGTAGAAGCGGACGTTCTCAAGGAGGATTATCTCACCATCCTCCAGCCCTGAGATGCTCTCCCTTGCAGAGGACCCGAATATGTCCTCAACGTACCTGACGGGCCTCCCCAGTATCTCTGAAAGTACCCGGGCATGTTGTTCCAGTGTTGTGAAATCGTTCTTTCCGGGCCTGCTCTGGTGGGCCATCACAATTGTCCTGGCACCCCTCTCTGAGAGTTCCCTTATGGTCTCTGAATGTAACCTGATCCTTGTATCATCGAGTATGGTCCCATCATTGGGGTCAACAGGCGAATTTATGTCAACACGGACAAGTACGGTCTTTCCCGTAACTTCAATGTCATCCATGGTTTTAAATTTACAGGACACCTGGATCACCATCAGACTTTGCTTACAAGGTCCAGAAGGGCGTCCCGTGGACTTTCAGCCAGGATAATTCCTGATGCAAGTAGAACACCCTCGGCCCCCAGTTCAACAGCAGCCTTCAGGTCATCGCCTGTGGATATTCCTGCACCGCAGAGCACACTGACTTCAGGGTTCACCCTCCTAACCGCATCAACACTTCCGGTTATAACCTCAGGTTCGGCCTTTGACACCGGTATCCCGGATCCTATGAGTTCAGGTGGTTCAACAGCCACGAAGTCAGGTCCAAGGGCGGCGGCAGCAGCAGTTGTCATGACGTTGTTTGTGCACACCACCGACATCATCTCAAGTTCCCTCATCCTTGATACAACCCATTCGATGTCTGCAAGCTGCATCCTCCTCTCGGAATGGTTTATGAGGGTACCATCTGCACCTGAGGCCCTGGCGCACTCTGCAAGGACGCTCCCTGTGTGTCCACCTGCATCAACGGGGTCTATGTGCTGTGCCAGTACAGGTATTTCCACAGCCCCACTCACCCGGTGGAGATCCATGTGCTGCGGTGCCACAGCCATGTTAACGCCGGTCTCATCTGCCACCTCCTGGCATGTTGATGCAAGTTCAAGGGCTCTTTCACCTGTTGATTCGAGGTATGTTTTAAAATTCAGTATGACGATGGGTGTGTCCTTCAACTCCAAATCCTCCAGCATGATTGTAATGGATATCTCATAGTATGACTGAGGTGCATTATAAAAATATGGTGGATGGTGCTGATCTGCCGGGTTTGGTTTTTTTGTTTGTCATATACTCATGTTGTGGCTGTGCCGGGCAGAAACCATATTATTGGTGAAAAGGCAGTAAAAAAATAAAGCGTAAACATTATACTACATGTTGTAGGTCTTAACAACGGTTGTTGCGCGACCACAGGTTGCAGTATAATGTTTACTTCCATAGCGTTTGGTTACCAGTGACGGTTCAAAGCTTGTCCACCGATCCTCTGAGTAGACGTGGAGCCACCTGTGCCTTGATGATGCTGAGGTTGCACCCTGCACGACCTTAACCTTGTAGCCGTTTGCTGCAAGTTTCCTGGCAGCCCAGTCAGAGAGTCCCCAGCAGTCCCCGTATCCTGTCTTCTCAACGCCTTCAGCTGTGTGTGGGCCGCCTGATCTGTGGTTCAGGTTTTTGTTGATGTAGGATGCAAGCTTCTCAAGGCCCTCATCGCCCTGGAGGTCATTGAGTTCCTCGGAGCTCACAGCCCTTGTGTACGCTTTTCTGGCTGTTGTGGTGTAGGCTGCATGGCCCCTGTATTTTTTCCTTGTCTTTGTCTTATAGGCAGCCTTTGTTCTGTACTTCTTCTTTGTTGAAGTCCTGTAGCTGTACTTCTTTGAGGTGTCCCTTGAAGCATGGACCTTTGTGTACCTCTTGTACTTGGATGCCGCATCAACCTTTGGGAGGGAAGTGGACTTTGCTGTTATCTTATCGCCACCGGCTTCTGAAAATCCCATCTCCCCGATTGGTATGGTACTCACTGCTACTGCAAGTGCAAGCAGAGCGAGGTAACGCGAGTGTCTCTTAATCTTACCGCCTCCACTGATGGCGGGGTCTACCCGCCGACCTTACCATGAACCTTAATCACATCACAACCATATATAAACCTTTGTTTCCAGAATAAGACAAAAAGGCTTATATAATGCTTTTTTTACCATTCGGAGGACTCTGATCAAGAATTGATGACAGGCCCTCGATAATCTGTTAAAAGGCCTTATTTTTCTTGAATACGGAATATGTGGCCTTGGAAAAGCATAAAAGTCTTTTAAATCCAATTAGAACTGCACTTATAATTAAGGGCATTTTAATAGATCTGATTGCATCAGAGACTCTTCATGGGCCTTATAATCTGAAAAGAAGGATTTTAAACAATTAAAAATGGGGACATTTAGAGATTATATTCTCATCATTTCTGCAGGTTGTGGATTGGATGCACATGATTTGTCCCCTTACATAATTTATAAATGGAGCCCGGAAGTGCAGAAGAAATTGAAGGCGGAGTTCATGTTCTTACATATATTATTTAAATGGAGCTACAGAAATCATATCGAAGAGAGATGGAAAAATGTGAGAGATGGGTTGGCAATGTACCTGGAAGAATCTCAGAGAAGGAGAATGGAGAGGATGGGATACCGCTTCGTGGGAGAGCACAGACACTCAGCGGTTAAAACTTGCCTCTGGACAAAGAAGAGCATAGTCAACGAGGGAGCATGCTACAAAGAGAAATTCTATGGAATCAGGAGCCACAGATGCCTCCAGATGTCTCCAAGTGTGCCATTCTGCCAGCAGAAATGTCTGTTCTGCTGGAGGGACCTCTCATCAACAGGAAAAACATGGGATGGCCCCCATGATGAACCGGCAGATATAATTGAGGGGGCAATAGAGGCGCAGAGGAAACTGTTATGCGGATACCTTGGCAACGAAAGAGCAGATAAAATCAAGGTGATGGAGTCTCAGGATCCGACAAATGCAGCCATATCACTTGCAGGGGAACCGATGCTCTACCCTGACATGGATGGACTCCTGAGGGAATTTCACAGGAGAAACTTCACAACGTTCCTTGTAACCAATGGACTGGCACCCATGAACCTTGAGAAACTTTCTGAGGAACCCACACAGCTCTACATATCCCTCGACGCCCCTGAAAGGGACACCTACGAGGAAATCTGCAGGCCACAGGTACCTGGGGCCTGGGATCTTCTCAAAGGTTCCCTTGAACTCATGCCATCATTCAACTGCAGGAAGGTCATCAGAATCACAGCGGTGAGGAACATCAACATGAAGGATCCTGAGGGCTTCGCCAGGATGATAGAGGCGGCCAGGCCAGACTTTGTTGAGGTGAAGGCCTACATGTACATAGGCTACTCACGCAGACGCCTTGATATAGAGAACATGCCCCTCTTCTATGAGGTCCATGAATTTGCAGAGGAACTTGCAGCTGCATCTGGAATGGAAATTGTGGATGGGTCACGGGAGAGCAGGGTGGTTCTTCTGGCTTAGGAGACCAGCATTAAATAATTCCTCCACGATAATTAATAATGAGGTGGTAATTTATGAGGCAGGCTATTCCATTACTGCTAATAGCATTCCTTGTGGCCGCCCCCGTATTTGCGGTTTCAGGGTTTTCTGTGACACTGGGGGAGGCCACAAACAGCAATCCATCATACAAAAGTGCCGTGATGGATTACTTCAAATCAAAGACAGATAGGGACCTTCAGGGTGCCAATGTTAAGGTTGTAACAGCATCAGAGGTCAACGAGGTTTCAAGGGGGGTAACTGGCCGTGTATATTCACCATCGCAGATACTGTCCTGTGCAATGGTGGACCTCTCCTACAGGGACGGGATCAAGGTCTCGGTGGATACCAGTAAGATACGGGTTGTAACACCTGAAATGTATGCAAGCGCCCTCAGGTCATCCGGGATAGATCGTGGCTACGTTGTTGTAACCTCCCCGGTACCTGCATCAGGGGAGGCTGCACTTGCAGGGGTCCTGAAATCATATGAGGTTGCAGTTGGAGAGCAGATACCAGAGGAGGCCAAGAGGGCATCTGTTGAGGAGATATACCTCCAGAGCAGCCTTGTGAACGAGACCAACACCACAGGGGATAGGGTGGCTGAGCTCTTCGATGAGGTTAAAAACAGGACCCGGGATCAGAACCTCCAGGACCCCACAGACATACAGAGGGTCGTGGTTGATGTATCACAGCAGATGAACATTAACCTCACAGATACACAGGTCCAGCAGGTGGCTGATTCGGTTGCAGCATCACAGAGGGTTCAGGGAAACCTCACAGAATTCAAACAGAGGCTGGAGGGTGTTAGCCAGCAGGTCGGAGGGTCAGGTATACTGGACCAGATATACGCCTTCCTGCAGAGCATCTACAACTATATCATGGGGATCGCATCCCCATAAAAATTTTTAGAGTGCAGTTCATGGATTACCTTCCGGAAACGGACCCTTAAATCAGCAATCAGGGACCATAATATATATTGAGGATTATACAATATCTCCTAATTATGTTGATAGCTCAGAATAACCTTCAGTTCATCCTGGAAGTTGCATTGATAATCCACGTCGGCATAATTCTGCTCTTCAATGTGGTGGCGGTGCCCCTCAGCCTTGTCATGTTCCTGGGCACAGTCCTGACAGTAATACTCGCACTTATATTCTCAGCTGACGCAGCATTCCTTCTCCTACCCTTCCTATCACACCATGAATTCACCCACCCATTCGGGCCCTTCGCGGTTTTATTCTGGGTTACAATGGTTGCATCCTCAAACCTCCTCACAGAGGCAGGTATAGGATCAGCATCCGTTAAGAAGCTTTCCCTTCTACTATTCTTCGTAATAGCCATTTCCGGTGGACTGATGCACAGGTCATTCCTGGTGCTCTGGCTGCTGGGATGGGCCTTCGGTTATCTTTTGATGTCAAAGAGTTTCAGGAGGAGCACTAGAATAACCAGAAATTCAGTCATATCATTCATCCTTGCGGGTGTGGCTGGATTCGCCCTCCTTGAGTTCCTCTCAAGGGTCCTCAATAAGAGTGTTCTGAGTCCAATGCTGAGGATCACTAGGCTCGAGGAGAACACGGTTCCAAGCCTTTCACTGGTACTTAAAAATACGACCTTCTGGGGGCATGTGCAGGGTTCCTGTTACTGGAAATCTGCCTGCCTGGGCGGTGCCGATGGATACATCACTCTGCCCGTAACCATGATCCAGAACCTGGGGCTCCCATACCACATATTCTATGGGGTCCTGGTGGTTAAGAAGGACTACATTGACTACATGCTACCCGGTATATTTGCGGTGGCCTTTGATGCAGGATTCTTCGGGCTCCTGTTCCTCCTATCATGGGTCATGATCGTCACATTCTCTGGTTTAACGGTTCTAAGGAAATATCAGGAGCAGAGGCTTAACGGTAGCAGGATGTATCTTGGGAGAGAGGCTCTCCTCATAGGGTCCCTTGCAGCTTTCCTTTCACAGAGCATTGTGGGACTCTTCATATTCAACAGGTCATTTAACTCAGCAGCCCTCCTGACCTATATAATAATATCGGCCCTTGTCATGGCCCACACAGTCACCGTTAAGAGGACCATCC